>CAKZIH010000001.1 GCA_936931335.1 uncultured Nostocoides sp.
AGAGCCTGACGCCCCCGGCGTGTGGACCGAGCACACCAGGAGGAAGAGGGTCGAGGAATTCCCCTGCCCCCGCCACTTCTACAAGCCCACCCCGATGCGCACCCTCGCCGAGATCCAGGCCGACATCCGCGCCCTCGAAGCCGAGACCGACAACCTCATCGCCGAGATCGCCGGTGAGGGCTGATGTTTCGAGACCTGCCGCGCTACCCAGAGATGACGGTGAGTCAGTTCTGGGATGCGAAGGTGCCGAGTCACTGGGAGGTTCATCCCGGGCTCGCCGTTCTCGCAGAGAATCGACGCAAGAATGACGGCCTTATCGAGTCGCAGGTCCTGTCCCTCAGCTACGGCCGAGTCGTAGTGAAACCCGTGGAGAAACAGCGGGGGCTCGTGCCAGATTCATACGAGAGCTACCAGACTCTCGTGCCGGGCGACATCGTCGTACGACCTACTGATCTCCAGAACGACCAGGCCAGTATTCGGGTAGGTCACGTGAAAGATCGAGGGATCATCACCTCGGCCTACATAGGACTCCGTGCTCGTGGGTCTTGGAGTGATGCCTACGCGTATCACTACCTGGCCGTGGTCGATTCCTCGAAACGGATCTACGGCATGGGCAGCGGTCTACGGCAACAGCTGGGTTGGCCTGACCTCAAACGGATGCCATGCCTCGCACCACCGCCGGAGGAGCAGGCGGCGATCATGAAGTATCTCGCCCACGCGAACGCCCGCATCGACAAGGCCATCGCCGCCAAGCGCCGCCTCATCGCCCTCCTCGAAGAACAACGCGATGTGACCGTGAGGGCAATACTCTCCCGGGGCTTGGACTCAAGACCTCCGAGTAAGTTAGTTGCGACCGGACGTCTATGCAGGATCGACACGGGCGTCGAGGACTCGGGAAACGCCGAACCGAACGGTAAGTACCCGTTCTTCGTTCGGGGGCGCGAGGTTCTTCGTGCATCGGACTATCACTTTGACGCCGAGGCGGTGCTGACGCCTGGTGATGGTCAGGGTGGAACTGGAAAGGTCTTCCACTACTACAACGGCAAGTTCCAGGCGCATCAGCGAGTGTACGTGTTCTCGCAGTTCTCCGGGATCATCGCCCGCTACTTCTACTGGTACATGACCGCATTCTTTCGAGAGCATGCTCTCGCGCAGAGCAATACAGTGACGATGGAATCGCTTCGCCGACCAGTGCTCGCATCCTTCCGTGTCGCGGTGCACGACGAGGACGTGCAGCGGATGCTCGTGGAGCGCATCGAGGCTCGGGTGGCCGACACAGCCCAAGTCATCGAGAAGACTCGACGGGAGATCACTCTCCTCCACGAGTTCCGCACGCGGCTCGTCGCCGATGTGGTGACGGGTCAGGTGGACGTGCGTTCGATCGTCGCGACCTTGCCCGATGCTCCAGAAGCGACCGCTGAGCTCGCGGCAGATTCCGACGATGAGTTCGGCGACCTCCAAGAAGAGGGGCTGTGAGCACCTGGCACTACCTACCTGTCTTCGTCGAACGCGATGGGGGTATCGAGTACTCGATCTGTGAGGTCTATCTCGACGATGATGGGTGCGTCGCAAGCTGGACAGAAAGCAGTTCGATTGCGGCGTCGGGAGAGACCACAGACGAGCTTCGTGCCGACCTGAGTCATATGCTGAACGACGTTGCCCGATGGGAGCCTGTGCGGTTCTCCGATCTTGCGGTCGGGTTGCGGCTCAAGCCCGGGGAAATCGCACTCTAGCTCGCTAGATTCGCACTCTAGAGTGTGAGATTCGCACTCTGGCGGTAGGCTGATGGCTATGAGTTGGGATGCGCCTGCTGTGCTCGCCCTCATCGAGAAAATGCGGGCGCATCGGGGCGACTTCACCGGCGTGGAGGACAAGCGCGGTGCGGGTGGTGTGCCTGATCTTGCCGCAACTCTGTGCGCGTTCGGCAACATGCCCGACGGCGGGGTCGTCATCGTCGGACTCGATGAGCGCGCCGGGTTCGCCATCACCGGGGTGAAGGACCTAGCCGCAGTGGAGCACGCGATCGCTTCTCAAGCGCGGCAGGCAGTGACTCCGCCGGTAGCGGTCACCTTCGAGACGCTGGCGATTGCGGGCAAGCAGATCGTGGTTGCTGAGGTGCAGGGGCTCAGCGCCCACCAGCGTCCATGCAAGACCGGGGGCCGGGCGTATCTGCGTCAGGCCGATGGCGACTACGCGATGAGTGCGGCCGAGGAGCAGCAGCTCCTCGCAGTACGTGATCGACCGCGCTACGACACGGGGCCGGTCGAGCGCGCGGCGATCGGGAACCTCGACCCACACCTGGTCAATGGGTTCGTCTCAGCAGTTCGGGCGACTTCACGTCGACTCCGAGACGTAGACGACGAGACGCTGCTCCGGCGTCGCGGGGTGTTGGACGCAGACAGCGACCGAGTGACGCTTGCTGGCCTCTATGCGCTTGGGGAGTACCCGCAGCAGTTCGCTCCGAGTCTTTCGGTGACGGCGGCCGTCGTTACCGAGCCGGGGTCAGCGGATCGTCTTGTTGACCTCGTGCATCTTGATGGACCGGTACCCGACCTGCTTGACGCGAGCATGGAATGGGTGCGTCGAAACCTCCGCACTGGTGTTCGAGTTGGTGTCGATGGCCACAACTACGATCATCCTGAGTTACCGCTCGGTGCTGTGCGGGAGCTCATCGCGAACGCCCTCGTGCATCGCGACCTTGGCCCGCATACGCAGACCAAGTGCGTCGAGATTCGACTCCTGCCCGATCGGTTGGTCATCACGAGCCCGGGCGGGCTTTGGGGTGTGAGCCGGGAGCAACTCGGGACTGCTGCGGGAAAGTCGGCGGTCAACGAGCACCTCTACGGCATCTGCGCGTATCTCAGTACCTCCCAAGGTGCGCGAGTGATCGAAGGAGAGGGCGGCGGTATCGGTGAGGTGCAGCGAGCACTCCACGAATGGCCCGCTGACCCGCCGATCTTCATCGACCAGGCTGTGACCTTCACCGCAGTGCTGATGAGACCGCGCGCAGAACAGGGCCCGCAGGCGCCGGCTCCCCATGCTCAGTCGGGCGATCCTCAGACCCGGATTCTGACTGTCCTCGCGGCGGGGGCGCTGGATCGCAGTTCGATTATCGAGCGCACCGGGTTGACTCGCTCACAGACGCGCTACGCGCTCGAAAAGCTCATCGCCACGGATCGCGTCGCCATGCACGGTGGGCTCGGCGCTCGCAACACCACCTATTCGCTCGCGGAGGAGGACTAGCCATGCAGCGACTTAACGAGGCGAGACTTGAAGCACTCATCGTCGACCAGATGGTTGCCGTCGGTTGGATTGAGGGCCACGCGGCTGCCTACGACTCGTCGTACGCTCTTGACCTCGGTCACCTCTCCGGCTTCGTTGAGTCCACGCAGCCGCAGCTTGCCGAGTCGCTGGGGCTCGGTGAGGCGTCGCCGTCGCGGCACAAGTTCCTTGCCAGGTTGCAGGGTGAGATCACCAAGCGTGGTGTCGTGCATCTGCTGCGCAATGGGCTCGACCATCTCGGCCAGCACATCGACCTGTACTACCCGACCGCGACCGATGGCAACGCGAAGGCCGTCGAGCTGTTCGCGGCGAACCGTTTCGTCGTCACCCGGCAGGTGCACCACAGTCCCAGCAACCGGGGCGACGCCGTCGATCTCGTGGCGTTCGTCAACGGCCTGCCGGTGTTCACCTTCGAGCTGAAGAACAACATCACCAAGCAGACCGTCGATGACGCTGTGCAGCAGTACCAGCGTGATCGCGACCCGCGAGAGCTGCTGTTCGCCTTCGGGCGCACGATCGCGCACTTCGCTCTCGACGATCAGCGGGTCCGGTTCTGCACGCAACTCAAGGGCAAGTCGTCATGGTTCCTGCCCTTCGACCAGGGGTTCAACGACGGCGCTGGTAACCCGCCCAACGCTGACGGGGTGATGACCGACTACCTGTGGCGGCGAGTCCTTGCCCCGGAGAGTCTCGCCGGCATCATCGAGAACTACGCGCAGGTCGTCACCGAGAAGAACCCGAAGACGGGTAAACGCACGGCGAAGGCGATCTTCCCGCGCTATCACCAGCTTGACGTAGTGCGAAAGCTGCTCGCCGATGTCGCCGAGGGCGGGGCGGGTCGGCGGTACCTCATCCAGCACTCTGCGGGCAGTGGCAAGTCGAACTCGATCGCCTGGCTCGTGCACCAACTTGTCGAGGCCACTCACCAGGGGGCCGTGGCCTTCGACTCCGTCATCGTCGTCACCGACCGCGTGATCCTTGACGATCAGCTCTCGCAGACCATCAAGTCGTTCTTGCAGGTCGGCTCGACAGTCGTCCACGCGGACCGCTCGGGAGACCTGCGCCGGGCGATCACGGCGGGCAAGAAGATCATCGTCACAACGGTGCAGAAGTTTCCCTACATTCTCGATGACATCGGCTCCGAGCATCAGGGCCGCAACTTCGCCATCGTCATCGATGAGGCCCACTCGTCTCAGGGCTCGAAGACCTCGGCCGCCGTGTCTCGCGCGCTCGGTGGCGGTGTTGATTCTGATGAGGAGGACAGCGTCGAGGATCAGATCAACCGGATCATCGAAGCGAAGAAGCTGCTGCCG
>CAKZIH010000002.1 GCA_936931335.1 uncultured Nostocoides sp.
CGGGCCGCGGGCTCGCGGGGTTGGGGCCAGCGGGCGGGCGTGCTGGCGCGCCGGCGGCAGGTGGGAGAATGGCGGGATGAGCACGCGCGTTCCCACCCTGGTCTTCGACGGCGACTGCGGTATGTGCACCACGCTTGCGGGCGTAGTGGAGCGGTATATCCGCGCGTCTGAGAGCGATTTCGTCGTCGCGCCCTGGCAGCGCCTGGACCTCACGACGCTGGGCCTAACGCCCCAGCAGTGCGAGGAGGCCTTGCAGTGGGTGCTGCCCAATGGCATGCACTACGCGGCCCAGGACGCCGTCGCAAAGGTCCTCTTGCGCGGCCACGTGTGGTGGCGGCCGTTCGGAGCGGTGCTGCTGCTGCCCGGGATCAACCAGGTGGCCGGGGTGGTCTATCGGTGGGTGGCCGCCAACCGGCACCGCCTGCCGGGTGGGACCCCGGCGTGCTCGCTCCCCGCTGCTCAGCGCAAGGCGAGCTGAGCGCCGACCGCGAGGCGGGCTTAACCCCGCCGAACGCCCGGTTCCACAGACACCGCGCACTGGGGCCGCCTTTGCGTTCGTGGGCCTGGCAATTGCCCGGCCCACCGGCGAAAGAGCGGCCCGGCTCGGTGATCGCGAGCTGCGCGGCCCGCAGCACGAAGCCGGCCGCCTCGCTCAGGCGCCGATCGCGTCAATAGGCGCTGCCGACCGTCGGCAGAAGGAGCAGCGCGACGACGAAGTCCCCGCGGTCGTGGTCGACCTTGCATAAGCGTAGGCGACGTACATGTACCAGATCCAGCACACCGCCACGACGGTGCCGGCCAGGCGCGGAAGGCGGCCAGTCGCGGCGACGAGCGCCGCGGCGACCGACCCCATTTGAGCGTCTGGACGAGCACGACGGTCGCCGTCGGCAGTTGGAGAAGCTGCCCCAACCGCAAGGGTTCGTACCAGATCGGGTTGGCATACCCGTGATACCAGCCGCTGGTCTGCAGGCAGAGCACGTCGATGACGACATAGGGATAGACGAGTGTGCGGAAGATCGCCAGCCGGCCGAGCGGCATCGCGGTGCAGAGCCAGCGCGTCATGGCGCCGCCCGTTCGGGGGCCTTTCGCCGCCGGCCGCAGCCGCTGGGTCTGGGCCGTCGGTGCCATCGGCGGGGTCCGACTCACCCGCCCCCGCGGCGGGGCCTGTCTGAGCGACCTGCCCGACTTCTCCACAGCGCGCTCCCCCCAATGTCCCGCGCAGTAGGGCAGTTGGGTCCGACCAGGCGCCCCGCAGGCGCGCGGGGGGGGTCGGGCAGGCTCAGGCCAGGATCGCGTCGACGAAGGCCGCGGGGTCGAAAGGCGCCAGGTCGTCCGGACCTTCACCGAGGCCGACGAGCTTGACCGGGACCCCGAGCTTGCGCTGGACGGCGACCACGATGCCACCCTTGGCGGTGCCATCGAGCTTGGTCAGCACGATGCCGGTGATGCCGACGACCTGGGAAAAGACCTCGGCCTGACGCAGACCGTTCTGGCCGGTGGTCGCGTCCAGGACCAGCAGCACCTCGTCGATCGGGCATTGCTTCTCGACCACGCGCTTGATCTTGCCGAGCTCGTCCATCAGGTTGGCCTTGTTGTGTAGGCGGCCCGCGGTGTCCAGCAGCACTACATCGGCCTCGAGCTCGATGCCCTCGCGGACCGCATCGAAGGCCACCGCGGCCGGGTCGGCGCCGTCCTTGTGACCGCGCACGGTGGGTACGCCCACACGCGAGCCCCAGGTCTCCAGTTGGTCGGCCGCGGCGGCACGGAAGGTGTCGGCCGCGCCGAGCAGCACATCCTTGTCCTGGGCGACGAGCACGCGGGCGAGCTTGCCGACGGTCGTGGTCTTGCCGGTGCCATTGACCCCGACCACGAGTACCACGGCGGGGCGGCCCGGTCGACTGTCGGCGATCTGGCGATCCATGGTGGGGTCGACCAGGTCGAGCAGTTCCTCCCGCAGCCAACCGCGCACGCTCGCCTCGTCGGTGCTGCCGCCGTGGACTCGGACCCGGGTGCGCAGCCGCTCCACCAGTTCGGTGGTGGGCTCGATACCGAGGTCGGCGGCCAGCAGGGTGTCCTCGACCTCTTCCCAGGTGGCCTCGTCGAGACCACCTCGGGAGAGCAGCGCGAGCAGGCTCTTGCCGATCGCGGTATTGCTGCGGGCCAGGCGCGCGCGCAGCCGCTGCAGCCGACCGAGGGCGGTATCGGGCCGCTCCAGCGTCGCGGTGGGCGGTTCCACGACGAGGACCTCGTCCTCGATGAGCACGTCGTCCGGCCGGGTCGGGGTCGGCAGCGTGGTGACCGCGCCGTTCTCGTCGGTGGTGACGGCGGTCGAGCCCGAGGGCGTATGGGGTGTGCTCGGCGTCGGCGGCAGGGTGCGGTCGCGGCGGCGCGAAGGCCGCAGGAAGGCGACAAGGCCCCCGATGATCGCCACCGCCAGCACGCTGGCGATGACCAGATATTCCCAGAGCTGATCGATCACGGTCCCATCCTCACATCGAGGTGGGTCTAGGCAGGAATCAGCCGGCGCTGCTGCCCGAGCGCATGCGGCCCGCGGCGCTGGTCACCAGGTTGCTCGTCGCGTTCGCCGCGGATTCGGTACCCGTGCGGACCTTGACGAAGACCTCCTCGCCCCGCGCGGTGAGCACATCGCGCCCGGCACGGCGCGCCGGCACGGCCACCAGGCCGAGGACGGCGAGCGCGAGGACGAGGCACACGATCAACAGGAAGACGAGCATGGGCAGATTTTGCCCCACCAGTCACATGCGTCACAAACCGACGCGGCGTGAACTACGAACTTTACGTCCGGCACCTGAGCACGCGGGCCCCCGGTATGCCGCATACCCGGTCGGGCGTACGAACAGGGCGGCCCCGGCATACCGGAGCCGCCCTGTTGGCGTGCACAGCGGGACTAGCGCGTCCCGATCAGGCGATTCAGATGGTGAAGCCGCCCTGGCGCGCCGGGACGAAGCGCTGGGTGGCGCTGTAGAAGGTCCGGGTCGGGCCACCGATGATGGTCGCGACGACCTTGGTGCGCCACAGGCCAATGGTGGCGCGGTTGGTGTCGGAGCACTGCTTGCGGGCGGCGCCGACAAAGCCCTGACAGGTCGTGGCGGCACCCTGCTGGCGCCAGTAACCGTTGACCGACTTCTGCAGCGAGACGGTGAGACGCATGGTGACGCCGCCGCCCTGGCAGTAAACGACGCCGGTGCCCTTCGCCGTGGTGCCCACGCCACCGACGATGAACGGCTTCTTGGCATTGACATAGCAGGTCGACTTGCCGGCGTCCAGGCTGGCGTCGGCCGCATTCGCGGCGGCCGGAACGGCCAGGGCGAGTGCGCCCACCGACGCGACCGAGGCAGCGACCCGAGTCAGGTTCTTCATGAGTGTTCCCCTCTCCTGCGCGCGGCCCCGTGCCGCACACGGCACTCAACCTAGAGGGCCAACCGGAGGATTCGCCAACCCCCCTACTGGCGGTTTTCCGTCCACTGCGGCGTGATCCCGCCATTGCCCTGGTGAGAGCGCCCTTTCAACGGAATGCGGGGTGGCTAGGTGGGGTCTGCGCTGCGTAGCCGCTGGGAGACGACGGTGGTCACCCCGTCGCCGCGCATGGACACGCCATACAGGGCATCGGCGACCTCCATGGTGCGCTTTTGGTGGGTGATCACGATCAACTGGCTGGAGTCGCGCAGTTCCTCGAAGAGGGTGATCAACCGGCCCAGGTTGGTGTCATCGAGGGCCGCCTCCACCTCGTCCATGATGTAGAACGGGCTGGGCCGGGCCTTGAAGATCGCCACCAGCAGCGCCACCGCGACCAGCGAGCGCTCTCCACCGGAGAGCAGCGAGAGGCGCTTGACCTTTTTGCCCGGCGGCCGGGCCTCCACCTCGATGCCGGTGGTCAACATATTGGCGGGGTCGGTGAGCAGGATCCGGCCCTCGCCACCGGGGAAGAGCCGGGCGAAGACTCGCTCGAACTGCGCCGCGGTGTCGGCGAAGGCGGCGGTGAAGACCTCCTCCACTCGCTGATCGACCTCGCGCACGATGTCCAGTAGGTCGCGCTTGGAGGCGCGCAGGTCCTCCATCTGGGTGGTCAGGAAGCGGTGGCGCTCCTCCAGCGCCGCAAACTCCTCCAGCGCCAGCGGGTTGATCCGGCCCAGGTCGCGCAGCCCACGCTCGGCTCTGCGCAGCCGCTTCTCCTGGACCTCCCGGACGTAGGGCTCGGGGTCGGGGGCGGGTTCATCGCCCACGACCAGGACCGGCACCAGTTGGTGGGGTCCGAACTCCTCGAGCAGGGCGGTCGGGTCGATGCCGAGTTCGTCGACCGCCTTGAGCTGCATCTGCTCGATCCGGGCGGCGGACGCGGCCCGCGCCACCTCGTCGCGGTGCAGATTGTCGGTGAGGGTGGTCGCCTCGTCCTGGGCCGCACCCAATTCCGCTCGGACCTCGGCGAGCCGCGCCTGGCGGGCGGTGGCGTCCGCCTCGGCGGCCACCACTTGGTCGCCGGAGGTCGCTACCCCCGCGGCCAGCCGGTCCCCGGCGTATGCCGCAGCCTGCGCCACCGAGCGTGCCACCTCGGCCTGAGCGGCGCGACGCTCGCGCCGGGCGGCCA
>CAKZIH010000003.1 GCA_936931335.1 uncultured Nostocoides sp.
CGGCCAGCCCGTCCAGGGCCACCGCGCCGGCAATGGGCGGGACCGCCACCACGTGCGGGACCGCGATAGTCGGGACCCCGGCGGCCACCGCCGAACGCACCCCGGTGGCCGAGTCCTCGATCGCCACGCACTCGCCCGGCCGCGCATCCAGCTCAGCGCACGCGGTGAGATAGGGCTCCGGGTGGGGCTTGCCGTGGGTGACCGCGTCACCGGTGACCACGACGTCGAAGGTGCCCTCGGGGAGGGCGGAGGTCACGGCATACGCCAGGGATGTCCAGGACATGGTGACCAGGGCGCTGGGCACCCCGAGCGTGCCGAGTTCGGTGAGCAGTTCCCGCGCCCCCGGCCGCCACGGGATCTTCTCGGTCACCCGGGCGACCACCCGTTCCAGCAGCGCCTCGACGAGCTCCGGTGCGCTCAGCGTCACCGGCGAATGGGCCAGGATGAACTCCGCGGAGACCAGCAAGGGATTGCCCACGAGCTGATGGGCGAGTTCATCGGACCACTGGCCGCCATGCTCGGCGACGATCTCGAACTCCGCCTGGATCCAATAGGGCTCGGTGTCCACCAGCGTCCCGTCCATATCCCAGAGCACCGCTGCCGGCAGCGTGGCCGGAGGGCGGGTTCGCGAAGTCTGGATGTCGGAGAGCATGCAGCTCAAGTCTACGGCTGGTGGCAGGCAGGCACGATAGCCTCGGGTGGGTACGAACTTTCGACCCCGAAGGAGACGGCGTGATCGAGCTCGAGGACATCCCGCTGCTGCGCGACCCGGTGATGATCCTCGCCTTCGAGGGGTGGAATGATGCCGGCGAAGCGGCGACCGACCTCATCGAGCACCTGGCCGCGCTGTGGGACGCCGAGCCGGTGGCGGCGCTTGATCCCGAGGACTATTACGACTTCCAGGTCAACCGACCGCGGGCGATCTTCGACAAGGGCAAGCGCCGGATCCAATGGCGTACCACGCGCATCCTCTTGGCCGGCCCCGAACACATCGGCCGCAGCGTGATCCTGGTCTCCGGCATCGAGCCCAGCTTCCGTTGGCGCGCCTTCACCGTCGAGCTCATGGAGTTCGCCCAGGAGGCCGGGGTGACCACCTTCATCACTCTGGGCGCGCTGATGGCCGATGTCGCCCACTCGCGCAGCATCCCGGTGACCGCGACCTCCGAGGACGAGGCCACCCTGCACCGCTTCGACCTGGAGCCGAGCACCTATGAGGGCCCTACCGGCATCGTCGGGGTGCTCTCCGACGCGGCCGCGCAGGCTGGCCTGCAGTCGATCTCCTGCTGGGCGGCAGTCCCCCACTATGCCGGGCAATCCCCCTCGCCAAAAGCCACGCTCGCCCTGCTACGGACCCTGTCGGAGCTGCTCTCGGTCGATCTCGATCCGCTGGAACTGCCGGATGCCGCCGAGGCCTGGGAAGGCAATATCAACGCCCTTGCGGAGTCCGACGACGAGGTCGCCGAGTATGTCGAGGCGCTGGAAAAGGCGCAGGACACCGCCGAGCTGCCCGAGGCCAGCGGCGACGCCATCGCCCGGGAGTTCGAGCGCTACCTGCGTGGCCAGGGCGGGGACAAGGACTTTGGCCCCGCCTGATCGGGCCAGCTCAGAGGCGCACACCTAAGAGCGCGTCCAGGGCGCGCCCTAGGATCCCCGGCGCCCCCGGATCGCCGGGCTCGCCGCGCAACGCTTCGCCCACCCAGTCGTCCACCTCGCGTAGGGCGGTCGGGGTGTCCAAGTTGTCGGCAACCGCCGCGCGGATGCGCTCGACGACCTCATCGGCTGGTGGGGCCTCGTTAACCGACAGCCCGGCGCGCCAATGCTCCAGCCGCTCGACGGCCGCGTCCAGCTCCTCCTGGTGGAACTCCCACGGTGCGTCATAGCGGTGCCCGAGCAGCAGCAGCCGAATGGCCATCGGGTCCACGCCATCGGCGCGTAGGCGGGAGACCAGGACCAGGTTGCCCTTGGACTTGCTCATCTTCGCGCCGTCCAGGCCGACCATCGCCTGGTGCACGAACGCCTTGGCGAACTGCTCACCCACCACTTCCGCCTGCGCGACCGACATGTCGTGGTGGGGAAAGACCAGGTCCACTCCCCCGCCCTGGACGTCGATCGGCAGCCCGAGCCGGTCCCCGGCGATGGCGGTGCACTCGATATGCCAACCCGGCCGTCCGGTGGGCAGCCCGGCAACGCTCCACGACGGCTCACCATCGCGGGCCGCGCGCCACAGCAGCGGGTCGAGCGGGTCGCGTTTGCCAGGCCGGTCCGGATCGCCACCCCGGTCCGCGATGACCGCCACCATCTGCTCGCGGCTCATGCCGCTGACCCGGGCGAAGTCGTCCACCCGCCCCAGGTCGAGATAGATGTCGCCGGTGTCCTCGGCCAAGTCCGCCGCGCCAAGCCGGTATGTCGCACCCGTCGCCTCCAGTTGCCGTACGGCGGCACCGATCGCGTCCACGGACTCGACCACCCCGACGAGTTCCTCGGGCGGCAGCACCGCGAGGGCGGTCATATCTTCGCGAAAGAGATCGATCTCGGAGGTGGCGAGCTCGGTCCAGTCCACCCCGTCGCGTTGGGCCCGTTCCAGCAGCGGGTCGTCGACGTCGGTGACATTTTGGATGTACCGCACCTGCAGTCCCGCGTCCCGCAGCGCTCGGCCGATCAGGTCGAAGGTGACATAGGTGGCGGCGTGGCCGAGGTGGGTCGCGTCATACGGGGTGATCCCGCAGACATACAGCCGGGCGATCCCGTCGCTCCCGGTGATCGGGACGATCTCGCCGCTGGCGGTGTCGCGCACCCGCAGGGTGGGACTGGCGCCGGGCACTGCGGGCAGGGTCAACGCGGGCCAACTCTTCACGCCGCCACCCTAACCGGGGCCACCGACAGCCAGTCACCTCATACCGGCGGCCACGGAATCGATGGCCAATCCTCTTGCGGCACAGGGAAACACGGCAAGGTGATCAAGTCCTCGATGCGATCCACCAGCGCCGCGTACTCGCGCCGGGTGATCAGGGTATGCAGTTCGTCCACCACCTCGCCCCCGCCGACCAGGAGGGTATGCAGGGTGATGAGCCGCGCGATTTCGGCATCCGGCAGCGCATCCCCGGCCCAGCCCCACAGGACCGTGCGCAGCTTCGGCTCGACGTGGAAGGTGACGCCGTGGTCGATGGCATACAAGCGGCCAGCGCTGCGGAAGGCGTGCGCTCCCTTGCGATCGGTGTTGTTGATCACCGCGTCCAGAATCGCCAGCCCCTGCACATCCGCGCCATCCTCGTGCGCGATCAACGCCGGCCGGCCGTCCTCGTCACTGGCGCGCAGTACCGGGATCAGGCCGGCCGGGCTGGACCCGGGGCGCAGGATGTGCACGACCGACTCGGTGTCCGCGCTCTCACCCCCGATCCACTCCTGGACCATCCCCTCACCAAACGGTCCGGGCCGCAGCAGCGTGCGCGGCACGACGCCCCAGCCCCCGGCCTCACTAACCAGGTATGCGGCGCGTTCGCGCGCGGCCAGCGAACCATCCGGGAAGTCCCAGAGCGGTCGCTCCCCACTGATGGGCTTGTAGACCGCCAGCGGCCCGGTGTCTGGATCGTCGATCCGGGCCAGGAAGGTGCCATTGGACGCCTCGGCGAGCCGACCGAGCACATGCAGTTCGCCGTCGGCGAGCAGGTCCCGGGTCCTCAGCGTCGGTAACCATTCGCCCGGGGGCAGATGTGCCCGGTGGCGTCCAGTGGCCCCCCGCAGAACGGGCAGGGCGGGCGGCCCGCGGAGATCAGCGCCCTGCAGCGGCGGGCGAATTCTGCGGCCATCGGCGCGTCCAGACTCACCCGCAGGGACTGGATCGTCGCCGGGAGCCCGGCGGCCACCGCGGCCTCCTGCTCTTCCTCGTCGTCCGGATCACGGTCGTGGCACTCGATGACCACCGTGCTGCGATCGGTGTCCCAGCTCAGCGCGATGGTGCTGACCCGGAATTCGTCCTCGAATGGCGTCTCCAGCGGGTCATTGTCGCTGGCGCCCGGAACGGCCGGGATCGACGCGGTCGCTTCCAATAGGTCGCTGACCCGGTCGGCGATCGCCTGCACATGTGCCTTCTCCACGGACACGGTGGTGATCCGCATACCGGTGCGGGCCTGGAGGAAGAAGGTCCGGTTGCCGGGCGGGCCGACGGTGCCGGCGACGAAGCGTTCCGGTGGGTCGTAGTCGGCCGAGGTCATCGGATGCGTCCTGCGCAACTCATATGCCGACCCTAACCCTGCGCGTCCGCGTCGACGCTGCCGGCCGGTGACCCGGCTCCGCCACCGATCACGCCCTCGTCGGCCGCGGCTCCCTGCGCGGACGTCCCGTCCGCCGGGGCGGGTGGCGGCGGGGTGACCATCCCGGCCAGTTCGGTGCCCGGGCCATTAGTGACCAGCACCAGCGGACGGCCGCCGGTATAGCGCACCACGCTCACCGAGGCCGGGTCCACCACAATGCGCTGGAAGGAGTCCAGGTGGGTGCCCATGGCGTCGGCGAGGATCGCCTTGATGACATCCCCGTGGCTGACCGCCGCCCAGACCGCGCTCGGCCCACACGCCTGCGCCACCTCGGCGTCGCGGCGGCGCACCGCGGCAACTGCTCGCGCGGACATCTGCGCCAGCGACTCGTGCTCGTGCTCCGGGCTGGCCGGGAAGATCGCCGCCGACGGGGCCCGCTGCACGGTCTGCCACAGCTCTTCCTTGGCCAGCTCGGCCAGGGGCCGCCCGGTCCAGGCGCCATAGCGGCATTCGCCCAGGTCGTCCTCGGTCTCCACGTCCAGTCCGAGCCGCGCGGCCAGCGGGGTGGCGGTCTCCACGGTGCGCTGCAAGGGGGAGGTGAGCACCCGGGATACCGGGAGGGCACCGAGACGGTCGGCGAGGCGCTGCGCCTGTTTGCGGCCGACCTCATCGAGCCCGACGCCCGGAGTCCAACCGGCGAGGGTGCCCGAGGCATTGGCGGTGGTGCGGCCGTGGCGGATCAACAGCAGGGTGGGCACCAGCGCAGCCTAATCGGGCTTGCGTGTGGCATCCGGGCGTGGTGGGCGCGCCGGGCCACCCGGGACATGGCAGATTGCCCTGGTGATCGTGGACTCGGCGAAATATATCAACGGCATCCGGGAGCCGGTGGGCGATCTGGGTGACGAGCTGAGCGCGCTGCGCCGGGATGCCCAACATCCGTCATTCCTGTGGATCGGGCTCAAGAATGCGACCAGCGAGGAGTTCCGCCTGGTCACCCAGGAGCTCGAGCTGCACCCGCTGGCCGTGGAGGATGTGGTCACCGGCAACCAGCGCGCGAAGCTGGAGCTCTACGACGGCTCGCTCTTCGCGGTGCTCAAGACCTTGCGCTATGTCGAGGACACCTCCGATATCGAGACCGGGGAGGTGATGGCCTTCCTCGGCGACCGCTTCTTCGTCACCATCCGCGAGGGCGAGGCCAACCCGCTGCGGCAGGTGCGCCAGCGCTTGGAGCAGGCGCCCCACCTATTGCGCCTGGGGCCCAAGGCCGCGCTCTATGCGGTCATCGATTCGGTGGTGGACAACTATGTGGTGATCGCCGAGGAACTGCAGCGCGATCTGGAGGAGATCGAGGAGGCGGTTTTCGCCGGCGATCGGGCGGTGGACTCCGGCACGATCTACCGCCTCAAGCGAGAGGTGCTGGAGTTCAAGCGCGCCGCGATGCCCCTGGTGCGCCCGCTCTCTCTGCTTGCCGAGCGCAGCAGTCCGTTCCCGGAGAAGGAGCTGCGGCTGCTCTTCCGCGATGTCTACGACCACCTGCGGCGCGTCATCGACAGCATCGAGTCCTTCGACCGGCTGCTGACCGATGTGCTTAGCGCGCACCTGGCCCGGGTGGGGGTGCGCCAGAACGAGGACATGCGCAAGATCTCCGCCTGGGTCGCCATCGCCGCGATGCCGACGATGATCGCCGGGATCTATGGGATGAACTTCGAGCACATGCCCGAGTTGCATTGGCGCTTCGGCTACGCCTTGGCGCTGCTGCTCATGGTGTCCGTATGCGGTGTGCTCTACCGCCTCTTCCGCCGCTCCGGCTGGTTGTGAGCCCGGCGGCGCCCGGCCGCGGGCACGTCGCGCCGATCAGGTCGCGGCGATCCAGTTGGCACCCAGACACGCGGCCAGCACCAGCCCGGCCACCACGCGATAGCCGATGAAGGCCCGCAACGAGTTGGTTGCGACGAACTTGAGCAGCCACGCGATCGAGGCATAGGCGACGACGAAGGCCACGACCATACCGACGGCCATCTGACCGACGCCGAGTGCACCGAGACCGTGACGCTCCTCGACGGCCTGGAAGACACCGCCGGCGGTGAGCGCGGGAATCGCCATGAAGAAGGACATCTCGGTCGCGGTCACCCGGTCGATGCCGCGCAGCAGGCCAGCGGAAATCGTTGCGCCGGAGCGCGATACGCCGGGGATGAGCGAGAAGCACTGCAGTAGGCCGATGAACAGCCCGTCACTGACGGTGAGCTGTCCCTCGCCGCGCTGCTCCCCGCGTGCCGCGAGTTCGTCGTGGCGCCGCTCGGCCCAGAACATCACTGCGCTCCACAGGATCAGGGCGGCGGCGACCACCCACAGGCTGCGCAGCGGCCCGCTGATCAGGTCCTTGCCGAGGAAGCCGACGATGCCCACCGGGATGGAGCCGACGATGACCGCCCAGGCCAGGGTGTAGTCATGGCCGCGCTGGCCGGCGTCGGTCAGCCCGCGCACCCAGGCCATGAAGAGCCGGGCGATCTTGCGCGCGAAGTAGAGGAAGGTCGCGACGATCGCGCCGAACTGGATGATCACGGTGTATGCCGTGACCGCCTTGTCGTCGACGTGCAGCCCGAGCAGCTTTTCGGTCACCGTCAGGTGGCCGGTGGAGGAGACGGGCAGGAACTCGGTCAGGCCTTCGACGATGCCGAGCACGACGGCATCGAGATAGCTGAGCATGGACAGACAACCTCAGAACGCGATGGGAGACAAGCAGACCCGGCGAGTGTAGACGCGCCGACCTGTACGCCCGCTGAATGCCGGGCGCGAGAGGGTCGGCACCGACCCCGAGGGGATGGTTCAGGCCTGGCGGCCCGGGTTCTCGACGACCTCGAAGTCCTCGTCGTCGAGGCCGACATAGCGCTGCTCGGCGTCGGCATCGTCGTCGGAGTCCCCGGCCGCGGCGCCCGGGCCGGCGTCCAGATCGTCGTCCTCGTCCTCGTCGTCGTCCTCGTCGGGAGCGGCGTAGACCTCGAGCGGGGTCATCTCCCCGAACGCCTCGAGCAGCGTCTCGTCGTACTCCTCGAAGGCGTCGGCGAGATCGTCGTATGCGGCAACCACCGCTGGATCGTCCTCCCCGCGGCGCTGCGCAGAGGCCTCGAGGTGGCGTTCGAAAGCAGCGGTCAGGGCGGCGAGGGCGGCGCGGGGGTCAGCCATGCGCCCACGGTAGCGGGTATGGCGGCGCCGCCACGCCACGAGCGCTCAGCAGGTCTCGATCAACCGGCGCAGCACGCGGGTGCCGAACTCCAAGGCAGACACCGGGACTCGCTCATCGACGCCGTGGAACATCGGCGCGAAATCGAGATCTGCGGGCAATTGCAGCGGCGCGAAGCCATACCCGGTGATGCCCAGCCGGGACAAGGCCTTGTTGTCGGTGCCCCCGGAGAGGCAATAGGGCAGCACCTGCGCCTGCGGGTCCTCCGCCTGGATGGCGGCGATCATCGCCTCCACTAGGTCGCCATCGAAGGGGGCGTCCAAGGCGATGTCCTGGTGCCGGATCTCGATCTCGACATGCTCGCCCGCCAGGTCGGTAAGCGTCTTGAGCACCGTCTCGTCGTGCCCGGGCAGGAAGCGACAATCGAGAGAGGCGTGGGCATCCCCCGGGATGACATTGTGCTTATAGCCCGCGTCGAGCATGGTGAAATTCGCGGTATCCCGCAGGGTGCCGCGCACGAAACCGGCCGCGCCGCCCAGGTGGGCGAGTAGCGGGTCGAGGTCGCCACCGGCATACGCAGTCCCGGTGAGTTCGGCGACGCCGTCGAGCAGCTCCTGGACAGAGGGGATGAACTTTTGTGGCCATTCGTGGGCGTCGATGCGGGCGATCGCCTGGGCGAGGCGGACGACCGGGTTCTCGTCATTGGGAACCGAGCCGTGGCCGGCGCGGCCGCGCGCGATCAGGCGCAGCCAGAGAATGCCCTTTTCGGCGGTCTGGAGCAGGTATGCCCGTCGCTCCCCCTCCGCGGTGGGGAGGGTGACGCTGTAGCCACCGACCTCACTGATGGCCTCGGTGACGCCGTCGAAGATCTCCGGGTGGTTCTCCACGACCCACTGCGAGCCCTGGACTCCACCGGCCTCTTCGTCGGCGAAAAAGCCGAAGACGAGGTCTCGGGGCGGGGTCTGGCCCGAGCGGGCAAGCTCGCGGGCCGTGGCCAGCAGCATGGCGTCCATGCCCTTCATGTCGACCGCGCCGCGCCCCCAGATGCAGCCATCGCGCTGTTCACCCGAGAAGGGATCAACCTGCCAATCCTCGGCGTTGGCGGGCACCACATCGAGGTGGCCGTGCAGGGCGAGGCCGCCGCGGGTGCGGTCGGCACCGGGGATGCGCACGAACACGCTGACGCGCCCCGGCTCGGCCTCGAACACCTGGGGCTCAAGACCGACCTCGCGCAGCTGCGCAACGACATACGCGGCGGCGGCGGACTCATCGCCCTTGCCCTCGCCGTAGTTGCTCGAGTCGATCCGGATGAGCTCCTGGCAGATGCGGACGACCTCGTCCTGTGCCCGGGTCATTGCTGCGGTCACGGGGTGCAGACGCGCTCGAGGTCCTTGGCCAGCGCAGTGGTCTTGTCGGACAGCGTCTTGCCAACCTCGATTGCCTTGTCACCGGTGGCCCCGATGGCCGACTTGGCAGCGGACTCCACCTCGGTGTAGCCGGCCTTGAGCTCCTCGGGGAGCTTGTCGACCACTCCGGCGGGGAATGCCTTGGCGAAAGCGGCCTGGTCGAACTGGCCGCTCATCACATCGAGCCCGGAGGAGGCGAAGTTGAGCATCGCGCCGGCCGCATCGACGCACTTGCCCGCGTTGTAGGTACCCGCACCACCGGCCGAAGTGGACGAGGACGACGTGCTGCTCATCGACGAGGAGGAACTGCTGGCAGCGGGGGTGGACGAGCTGGCGGAGGACGCCGACCCGGTGACCTGGGTGGTCGTCGTGGAATCGCCGGTGTTGCTCCCGCAGGCGGTCAGGGCAAGACCGGCGACGGTCATGGCGATGGCGGCGGTGCGGATACTCATGGATTCCCCCAGGGATAGCGACGAATGACGATTTGTCACAATCACCCTAATGTCTCCACCAGGTCAGAGCGCGCGACCTGATCGAGCCCGGATCACGGCGCGCAGGTGGCCTGCATCTCGGTGGAGTACTTGCTCATTGCGGTGCCGAAGGTGTCGGCCGCCGTCTCCATCTTGTCCCGGGACAGGCCGACCAACGCCCTGGCCTGGGTCTCCAGGTCGGTGTAGAGGGGCTGCAGGCCCGCCGGGATCTTGTCGACAGTGCCCGCGGGGAATGCCGTGTCCACGGCGCTCTGATCCACCGACCCGGACATGGCAGCGAACTGCACCTCTCGGATCCTCAGGGCGGCCGAACTGGCCTCCACGCACGCGTCCATGTCCGATCCGCTTGGGGCGGCTGCGGACGTCGAAGAGGCTGCGGATGAGGTACCGCTCGACGCGGGAGCAGACGCCGAGGAGGTGGTGCTCGTCGTCGCGGTGTCGGCGTCATTGCTGCACGCGGCGAGGGCGAGACCCGCGACGGTCACGGCAAGGGCGGCGTTGCGCAAAGTCATACGAAATTTCTCCAGGCAGGGATCGGACAATGATCCCGGCAAACTCTAGGCGCGGGCCGGGCGATACGCCGTTTATGTCCACGGATGGCTGCGCTGAGCTCAAGGGCACGGACGCGCTCGAGATCCGTGACCAAGCCGCCCGAGGTCAGGTTGGACGCAGGATCGCACTCAGGTCGTAGCTCGCGACTTCCTCCAGTTGGGCATAGGTGCACGACTCCGGGTCGCGGTCGGGCCGCCACCGCTTGAACTGCGCGGTATGCCGGAACCGTCGCCCCTCCATGTGGTCATAACCCACCTCGAGGACCCGCTCGGGGCGCAGCGGGATGAAGGAGAGATCCTTGCCAGCGCTCCAGCGGCTCTGGGTGCCCGGGGTGCGGTCCGGATTGGCGATCGCCCACTCCGCCCACTCCCCCCAGGGGTGGCCGTCCAGGTCATGAGTGAGGGGCTCCAGCTCGGTGATCAGCGCGGCCCGCTTGGCGGCGGTGAAGGAGGCGCTGACGCCGACGTGTTGCAGGTGGCCCTCATCGTCATACAGGCCGAGCAGGAGCGAGCCGAGCAGCGGGTTGTCGGGGGTGGAATTCTTGTGCAGCCGGTAGCCGGCGAGGACGACGTCCGCGGTCCGCGCCTGCTTGATCTTGATCATGGTCCGCGCATTGGGGGCGTATGCCGCGCCCAGCGGCTTGGCGATCACCCCGTCCAGGCCGGCGCCCTCGAAGGTCTGAAACCAGTCCTGCGCCACGCCGGTATCCGTCGTCGTGCGGGTGACGTGGATCGTCTCGCTGTCCCGAGTGAGCACGTCGACGAGGCGGGCGCGGCGCTCGGCGAAGGGGGCGGCCATCAGGTCCTCGTCGCCGAGGGCGAGGAGGTCGAAGGCGACATACTGCGCCGGCGTCTGCTCGCTGAGCATGGTGATCCGGGACGCGGCCGGGTGGATCCGCTCCTGGAGCACCTCGAACTTCAGCCGGTCCCCTAGCGCGACGAAGATCTCGCCATCGAGGACCACCTTCTCGGGCAGGCACTCTCTTAGCGCCGCAACGACTTCGGGGAAGTAGCGGGTCAGCGGCTTGGTGTTGCGGGAGGCGAGCTCGATCTCGTCGCCGTCCTTGAAGACCAGGCACCGGAAGCCATCCCACTTCGGCTCGAACGACAGCCCGCCGTCGAACTTCGCCGGGTCCGGTATGCCGGCCGCCGACTTCGCGAGCATCGGCTGCACGGGCGGCATCACGGGCAGATCCATACCGGCGAGCCTATTGGCTCAGGGTCGTGGGGAGATTAGCCGTGGCGTCACGGCTCACTCCCAGGGCGCAAGGTCGATCGCGGTGAACACCGGCTCGCCGGCATCGTCGGTGGCGGCCAGGTCCAGGGTCGCAGTGATCCGCCAGTCCCGGTCGCCGTCGGGGTCCTCCAGGATCTGGGTGACGGTCCACTCTCCCGGCGCCTCGCTGATCTGCAGGTATGCCGGCCCCCGCGCCTCCGGTCCGGTGCCCACATCCGCATACTCGGCGAAGTACTCCTCGCCGGCCTCGCGCCACTGCGCCTCGGTGAGTAGACCGTCGAGGGCGGCCAGGGCGGCATACCGGCGCAAGGCCAGGAGCTCTACGCGCCGGAACATGCTGCGCCGCACCATGACTCGCAGGGCGCGCGGGTTCGCGGACAGGGCGCGGCCGGTGTCGGGGCGCACCGCCGTCTCCTCCTCCGCCGGGTTGATCAGCGCTTCCCATTCGTCGACCAGGCTGGAGTCGGTCTGCCGGATCAGCTCGCCGAGCCATTCGAGCAGGTCGTCGAACTCGTCGGTGCGATAACCGCTCGGGACCGTCTGGCGCAGCGCGCGATAGGCGTCGGAGAGATAGCGCAGCAGGATGCCCTCGGCGCGGGCGAGCTGGTAGCGCTGTACATACTCCGCGAAGGTCATCGCCCCCTCATACATCTCGCGGACGATGGACTTGGGCGAGAGCCCGATCTCATAGACCCACGGGTGGCTCTGCCGATAAATCGCGAACGCCTCGGTGAGCTCGTCCGCCAATGGTTTCGGCCAGGTGACCTCGTCGAGAAGTTCGAGCCGCTCCTCGTATTCCAGGCCGTCGGCCTTCATCTCGGCGACCGCCTCGCCGCGAGCGGCGAACTGCTGGGCCATGAGCACCGGCCGAGGCTCCTCGAGCGTCGCCTCGATGACGCTCACCACGTCGAGGGCGTAGTCGGGCTCGTCCTCCTGGAGCACGTCGAGCACGGCGAGGGCGAAGGCGGACAGCGGCTGGTTGAGGGCGAAGCCGTCCTGCAGGTCCTCCACCACGCGGTATGCCGTGGCCAGCACCCCCCGCACGTCCAGCGGTCCCGCGGAACCGATCTCGGCGACCACCTCGGGCGGGGCACCCTCGGCCTCCGCCTCGGCGGCCAACTCCGCCTCCGCCGCGCGCTGCTCGACGGGTTCGTCGAGGACCTCCTGCGGCTCGCGCACCGGCACGGTGACCTCGAAGCCGGGTTCGCCGTCGACCGGTTCGACGACATCGGCGGCCTCCAGCGAGGCGATGATCTGCGCCGCCCGGACGATGAGATGGCTCTGTGACTCCGGGGTTTCGTGGTTGTCCTGCAAGACGATCCGCATGGCCTCGCCCTGGCCCTCCACCTGTGCCAGCAGGTTGAGCAGCATCGAATGGGTGACCCGCATCCGGGAGCGGAGCGGCTCCGGCGGCGCGGCGAGCAGCCGGTCGAAGGTGGCCTCGGTGTAGCTGAGCTGTCCCTCGGGCGGGGCCTTGCGGACCACCTTGCGGCGCTTCTTCGGGTCGTCGCCGGCCTTGATCAGCGCGCGGTGGTTCTCGATGACGTGCTCGGGGGCCTGGACGACGACATACCCATGGGTGTCATAGCCGGCGCGGCCCGCCCGGCCGGCGATCTGGTGGAACTCGCGGGCGCGCAGCACGCGCATCCGGCGGCCGTCGTATTTGACGAGCGAGGTGAGCAGCACGCTGCGGATGGGGACATTGATCCCGACCCCGAGGGTGTCGGTGCCGCAGACCACCTTGAGCAGGCCCGCCTGGGCGAGGGTCTCCACGAGCCGGCGATATTTGGGCAGCATGCCCGCGTGGTGCACGCCGATCCCGTGCAGCACAGTGCGTTTCAAAGTGGTGCCGAAGCCCTTGCCGAACCGGAAGCCGCCGATGAGGCGCTTGATCTCGTCCTTTTCGGCGCTCGTGCAGACATTGACCGACATCAGCGCCTGGGCGCGCTCGATCGCGGCCTGCTGGGTGAAGTGGACGACATAGATCGGAGCCTTGCCGTCGTGCAGCAGGTTCTCGATGGTCTCGTGGATGGGGGTGAGCACCCACTCGTGGTCAAGCGGGACCGGGCGCTGGGCCGCGGTGACCGTCGTGGTCTCGCGGCCGGTGCGCCGGGTCAGGTCCGCCTCGAACGGCGTGGTGTCGCCCAGGGTCGCGGACATCAGCAGGAACTGGGTGTCGGGCAGCAGGAGCAGCGGCACCTGCCAGGCCCAGCCGCGATCGGGCTCGGCATAGAAGTGGAACTCGTCCATCACCACGACCCCGATGTCGAGCCGATCCCGGTCGCGCAGAGCGGAATTGGCGAGCACCTCGGCGGTGGCGCAGATGATCGGCGCGTCCGGGTTCACCGTGGCGTCGCCGGTGAGCATGCCGACATTCGCGGCGCCGAAAATCGCGATCAGGTCGAAGAACTTCTCCGACACCAGTGCCTTGATCGGGGCGGTGTACCAACTGCGCCGGCCTTCGGCATATGCCGCGGCGTGCGCCGCCACCGCGACGAGCGACTTCCCGGAGCCGGTGGGCGTCGCCAGGATGACATTGGCCCCGGTCAACAGCGCGAGGATCGCCTCTTCCTGGGCGGGATAGAGGGTCAACCCGCGCCCAGCCACCCAGTCGGAGAAGGCCGAGAGGGTCTCCTCGGCGTCCGCGGCGTCATCAAGAGAGGAGGCGAGGGACATGGTGTCGCCATTGTCCCCCATGCCCGGTGACGGCATACCCGGTGCGGCGGACTCCTCGGCGGCGTTCCGCGGTCATCGTTGGCAAAAGTGATAGCATTTAGATATCGCCCCAGGAGGCCGGCCATCAGCCGCCCCAGGACTGAAGGGATGACCCCGTGAGCACTCCGATCGACACCCCGCCCGCCGACGCCCCCGACCCGGCCGGTGTGCCCGTCGGCCACCAGGGCGCGCGCGTCGAGGTCACCGAACGCCCCGCCTTCGCGATGAGCGGATTCATCGCGCTGCTGGTCGCCCTGCTCGCGCTCATCGGCGCGGGCGCGAGCGTCGCGCGGTCGGCGATAACGGCATACGACCATGTCCCGAGCGTGGGGTCGGTCGTGCTTGCGGTCGTCCTACTGCTCATCGGCCTGGTGTTGCTCACCTCGATGACGATCGTCCATCCCGGACAGAGCAAGGTGCTGCAGTTCTTCGGCCGGTATGCCGGGACCAACCGTCGCAGCGGCCTCTCGCTGGTGATGCCACTGACCACGAAGCACAGTGTCTCGTTGCGGGTCAACAACTTCGAGACGAATGCCCTCAAGGTCAATGACGCGAGCGGCAACCCGGTGGAGATCGCGGCGATCGTGGTCTGGCAGGTCGCCGACACTGCCAAGGCGGTCTTCGCCGTCGAGGACTACCCGAGCTTCGTGCGGGTGCAGTCCGAGGCCGCACTGCGGCACGTCGCCACCAGCTATCCGTATGACGATGCCTCCGGCAGCGGCGAGTCGCTGCGCGGGTCGACTGACATGGTGTCCGCGGAGCTGGCCACCGAGGTCGCTGCCCGGGTCGCCATCGCCGGGCTGGAGATCATCGAGGTGCGGATCTCCCACCTCGCGTATGCCCCGGAGATCGCCCAGGCGATGCTGCGCCGTCAGCAGGCGGCTGCGGTCGTCTCGGCGCGGGCGCAGATCGTCGAGGGCGCGGTCGGCATGGTCGACCATGCGCTGGCCAAGCTCGAGGAGGACGGCATCGTCGCCCTCGACGACGAGCGTCGCGCCGCGATGGTGTCCAACCTGCTCGTAGTGCTGTGCAGCGAGCAGAATGCCGCCCCCGTCCTCAACACCGGCAGCCTCTATACCTGAGGATCGGTAACGATGAAGGTGGGGCGATGACGACCCCGTCGAAGCCGGAGCGGCGTCAGGTGCTGCTCCGGCTCGACCCTGCCATCCATGACGCGCTCACCCGGTGGGCCGGCGACGAACTGCGCTCGGTGAATGCCCAGGTCGAAATGATCATCCGCCGCGCCCTCGCCGACGCCGGTCGCCTTCCCTCCCAAGTCAGTCCGCTCCCCCGGCGCGGCCGGCCGCCCAAGTCCTCGTCGTGAGCACGCCTCGGTTCGTATGCCGTCGCCACCAGTGCTAACCTCTTCCTTCGGTACGTCGGGCTCCGGCCTGGCGCACCGGTACCTCGTCCGGGTGGCGGAATTGGCAGACGCGCTAGCTTGAGGTGCTAGTCCCCTCACGGGGATGGGGGTTCAAGTCCCCCCTCGGACACCGTTTGATGTCTCAAGACATTGGTGACAGGGCGAACCCGCTGGGTTCGCCCTGTTGCTGTTTCTGAGCCGGCGAGCACGCTGCTCGTGCGGGCCCTCGATGTAGCCGGCCGGCCGGACATACCGACGCTCACACTGCTTTGAGCCAGCGAGTGGGCCGCCGGAATACTAATGGGGCCTCATCACGGGCCGGCCACGCATGCGGCCGCGGCTCCGCGGGCGCCATTGATATTCCGGCGGCCCGCCACATTTGACACGATGGCCGCATGGCCCTCATCCAGCGGATGGATCATGTCGGGATCACGGTTCGGGACCTCGACACTGCCGTGACCTTCTTCCTCGGTCTCGGGCTCGAGCTCGACGGTCGGACGTTCATCGAGGGTGAGTTCCTCGAGACGGTCACCGGTATCCCCGACGCACGCACCGAGATCGCGATGCTCCGGGCGCCGGACGGCGGCGCGGTCGAGTTGTCCCGGTTCGTGCGCCCCGAATCGCCTGGCGGATCTCCTACTGCGCTGGCGAACGAGGTCGGCATCCGCACTATCGCCTTCGAGGTCGAGGACGTGGATGCAGCGGTCGAGAGGGCTGCGAGCCTCGGCTGCGGCCTCGTCGGCGGGATCGGTGACTTCGCCGATTGGCGCATGGCCTATATCCGTGGTCCCGAAGGGATTGTCGTGGCCCTCGCGCAGCGCCTGTCGGCGGACTCGATCTCCGGCTGAGACGCAGCGGCCGTGCGCCGGCCGGTCACGCCCAGATCGCGGCGCGCACCGCATTCGGCATCGGCTCGGGCGGGTCGGGGTAGGAGCGGGCGACGCCGGCGGCATACCGGGCCGCGGTCCAGCTGAGGATGGCTGTGTCGACGATGTCATCCACTCCGGCTCGCTTCCCTGCTTCGCCCAGGTCGCCGGCCGAAAGTATGCCTGCGCCGGCGAGCAGATCTCGGCGCTCAGCCACACCCGCCCAGGTGCCTTTGGGGTGGCGCAGATGGCGCCCGGCGAGGGTCGCGAAGGACACCTCGGGATGTCCCTCGACGACCCGCTGCTCGACGCCCGCGGCGAGCCACGCCGCCACCTCCAGGATCTTGGGCCCGATGGCATACGCCTGCCGGCTGATCCCCTTGCCCGTCGCCGCGAGCGCGATGGATTCGCTTCGGCGTAGGAAAGCGCCTCCAGCGCCGCCCGGACCGGGGTGAGGAAGACCGAGCTGCGGCGGGCCCCGATGGCACCCCGGGCGAGCAGGTCGGCCCGCCGCTGCCCGGTCAACGGCAGGCCGATAGGAATGTCGATCACCACGACCGAGATCTGCCCGTCGCGACCCGCGGCGTTCAGAAGTGCCGCGATCTGCGTCCCGAAATAGGCGCTCCCCCCGCTGGCGATCCCGACCCAGCCTCGGGCGCACGCATCGACACCGAGGACGCGAGAAGAGAACGGCATACGGGGATTGTGGCTCGTGACTACTTCACATACGTCTTCAGTTGACCACCGACAGCGGCCCGCTTCAGTGACGCCGCTGGCGGCGGAAAGGTTGGTGGGCCCACCCCAGAGGGAGGCTCGATGCCCACACCGTGGTCATCCGAGCCCGTCACCGGCCGACAGTGGGCAGCATGTGCGCCATGCCCGAACTGCACCCCGACTTCCTCCCGCGCTACGACGAGGTCGTGCGACGCAATCCCGGTGAGACCGAGTTCCACCAAGCGGTCCGCGAGGTCATGGTCAGCCTTGCGCCGATCGCCGACAAGCGGCCCGACTATGCGGAATGGTCGATCCTGCAGCGCATTTGCGAGCCGGAGCGCCAGATTCTCTTCCGGGTGCCCTGGGTCAGCGACGACGGCCGAGTGCAGATCAACCGCGGTTTCCGGGTGGAGTTCAACTCCTCGCTCGGCCCCTACAAGGGCGGCCTGCGCTTCCACCCGAGCGTCAGCCTGTCGATCATCAAATTCCTCGGCTTCGAGCAGGTCTTCAAGAACGCCCTGACCGGTATGCCGATCGGCGGCGGCAAGGGCGGCTCCGACTTCGACCCCAAGGGCCGCAGTGACGCCGAGATCATGCGCTTCTGCCAGTCCTTTATGACCGAACTGCACCGCCACCTGGGCGAATACACCGACGTCCCCGCGGGTGACATCGGCGTCGGCGGCCGCGAGCTCGGCTTCCTCTTCGGGCAGTACAAGCGGATCACCAACCGCTACGAGTCCGGGGTGCTCACCGGCAAGGGCCTGAGCTGGGGTGGTTCGCAGGTGCGCACCGAGGCGACCGGATATGGCACGGTCTTCTTCGTCGAGGACATGCTCGGCGTCAACGGCGACTCCCTCGACGGCAAGCGGGTCGTGGTGTCCGGCTCCGGCAATGTCGCGATCTATGCCGTGGAGAAAGTCCACCAGCTCGGCGGCACCGTGGTCGCGGTCTCCGACTCCGGCGGCTATGTCGTCGACGACGCCGGGATCGACCTCGACCTGCTCAAGCAGGTCAAGGAGGTGGAGCGGGGGCGGCTCACGGCATACGCCGAGCGGCGCGACGGGGCGACGCACGTCGCCGACGGGACCATCTGGGATGTCCCCTGTGAGGTTGCCCTCCCGTGCGCCACCCAGAACGAACTCGACGCCGACCACGCCCGCACGCTCATCGGCAACGGCCTCAAGCTCGTCGCCGAGGGCGCCAATATGCCGTGCACCCCGGCTGCCGTCGACCTCTTCCATGAGGCCTCCGTCGCCTATGCGCCGGGCAAGGCGTCCAACGCCGGCGGGGTCGCGACCAGCGCCCTGGAGATGCAGCAGAACGCCAGCCGGGACTCCTGGACCTTCGAGACCACCGAGGAACGGCTGCGGGAGATCATGCGCGGCATCCACGACACCTGCGTGGAGACCGCCGAAGAATATGGCCATCCCGGTGACTATGTCGTCGGCGCGAACCTCGCCGGCTACATCAAGGTCGCCGACGCGATGGTTGCGCTCGGGGTGATCTGAGCCGATCGGCGCAGGTCGGCGGGCTGTCGGTCGGTCACGCCACAATTCAGGTATGCAGCTCGCCCGCCTCGTCGAGACCTCTGCCGCTCTCGCGGCCACTTCCTCGCGTAATGCCAAGGTGGCCCTGGTCGCCGACGCCCTGCGAGCGGCGGAGCCGGACGAGGTGGGGGTGGTCGCGGCATACCTGAGCAATGTGCTGCCGCAACGGCGGCTCGGCGTCGGTTGGCGCGGGCTGGCAGACCTGCCTGAGCCGGCAGCCGAGCCCAGCCTCACCGCCGCCGAGGTGGACGCGACCTTCGAGTCGCTGGCGACGGCGCGGGGTGCGGGGTCGACCGCGACCAGGCGGGGTGTGCTGACTGAGCTCCTTTCCCGCGCGACCGCGGACGAGCAAGAGTGGCTGCGCGGGTTGATGCTCGGCGGGGTTCGCCAGGGTGCGCAGGACGGGGTGATGCTGGCGGCGATCGCCCAGGCCGCTCAGGTCCCGACGGCCGCGGTCCAGCGGGCGGTCATGCTCGCCGGCTTCACCGCCCCGGTCGCGGCGGCCGCGCTGACGGGCGGGGTGGCCGCGCTCGATGAGCTGACCCTGGAGGTGGGTCGGCCGCTGCGGCCGATGCTCGCCGGCAGCGCTCCCGATGTCGCCGCGGCGCTGACCGAGGGCACCGAGGTGATCCTCGACCGCAAGATCGACGGCATCCGCCTGCAGGCGCACAAAGGCGGGGACGAGGTGTCCCTCTTCACCCGTTCGCTGGAGGACATCACCGACCGGTTGCCGGAGGTCGTCGAGCTGGTCCGAGCCCTGCCGGCCACCACCGCCGTGCTCGACGGGGAGACCGTCGCTCAGCGTGCCGACGGCCGCCCCGAACCCTTCCAGGTCACCGGCTCCCGGACCGCCTCCAGCGCCGACCCGGCCCGCCTGCGGGAGAGCACGCCCCTGACCACGAGCTTCTTCGACCTGCTCCACCTAGACGGGGAGGATCTGCTCGATCTGCCGCTGCACGAACGGATTTCGCGCCTCGACGCGCTGGTCCCGGCCGCGGCGCGGATGGTGCGGATCACCACCTCCTCACCGCAGGAGGCCGCCGACTTCTTCGCCGCCCAGGTCGCCGCCGGGCACGAGGGGGTCATCGTCAAGGACCCCCAGGCCAGGTATGCCGCGGGCCGCCGCGGCGCCGGCTGGGTGAAGGTGAAGCCCCGGCATACCCTCGATCTCGTCGTCCTCGGGGTGGAATGGGGCAGCGGCCGGCGCCGCGGGAAACTGTCCAATATCCATCTCGGTGCCCGCGACCCCGAGACCGGCGAGTTCGTGATGCTCGGCAAGACCTTCAAGGGCATGACCGACGCCATGCTGGACTGGCAGACCGAGCGCTTCCTGGAACTCGAGACCGGTCGCGAGGGCCACATCGTCTGGGTGCGCCCCGAGCAGGTCGTGGAGATCGCCTTCGACGCCATCCAACGCAGTTCTCGCTATCCCGGTGGTATGGCGTTGCGCTTCGCCCGGGTGCTGCGCTACCGCGATGACAAGAGCGCCGTCGAGGCCGACACCATCGAGACGGTGCGGGCGCTGCGCGGTTGGTAGCCCTGGCGGTGACCGCTGGCGGCTATGTCGCGTGCTGCACGATATTGACGACCGCGCCGCCCTGAGCCCGCACGAGGAACCGGCGAACGCCCCACTCCTCGGTGCCCAAGGAATGCACGATCTCGTATCCGCGCGACTGCGCCTCGGCATAGGCCGCGTCGACATCCTCGGTCATCACCGAGATCGCCGAGTCCTCTGGTGAGGTGGCGTCGGTGGTCACCACGTGGACCGATGCGCCCCCGTCCTGCGAGGTGAATCGGGCCACCTAGCCGAGGTTGAACTCCTCGGTGTCCGGGCCGAGGAAGCCGGCGTAGAAGTCCCGCGCCTCGTCGATGCTCTGCACCGGCAGATTGCTGATCACCTTGTGCGCCCGCATCACCGTCTCCTTCGACGGCGCTCTCGCCCCAGCCCGGCGCCGGGTCGGTCTGCCGCCGCCCGGAGCCTATCCAGCGGGGCTGAGGCCCCGAACTGCATCACCCTTGCCAGGGCACCGTAAATGGGCGGCGGGCTGTCGGTGCATCGGCATACCGTGGAGCATGAGATGACGACCGAAACCGCACAGCCGCCGCCGCCCGCCCCATCACCCGCCTCGATTCCCGACAGCCGGGCGAACACCCAGGGCGAGGATGCGGCATACCGGGAGCGGCCCGAGCGCCAGGTCAACTGGCGGCGCCTGCGCAACCCGGTCGCTGGTGTCGCCGTGGCGGCACTGGTATTCGGTGCCGTCGCCCAGTCCCTCGGCACCCTGGTTGCGGGTTCCCTGGCCGAGCACGCCACGGCGCGCCTGGTCTGGATCCTGCTGCTGTGCGTCGTGGGTGGAGCCATCCTCGACACCATCGGCCGGTTCATCTGGGCTGGGGTGGTCGACCGCGCCGAGGGTCGGCTGCGCGAGGACCTGCTCGACGCCGCGCTGTACCAGCCCCTGCAGGCATTAAGCGAACAGGCCGTCGGCGAGGTCCTGGACCGGGTCGACGACGACACCCATGAGGTCGGCTCGCTGCTGCGCATGCAGGTATGGGGCATCCTGCGCACCCTGGTGTCCGCCATCCCGCTCTGGATCATCGCCAGCCTGACCTGGTGGCCGGCCTGGTTCTGCTTCCCGCTAGTCGCCGTCGCGGTCGCCCTGGTGATGCGCGGTCTGCTGCGCAAGATCGCCGCGGGCAAGGTGTTGGAGGAAGCCGCATGGACCGATCACGCTGCCGCCTTGGAGGAAGGCATCGCGGGCCGCGATGACCTGCGCACCAGCCTGGGCCAGTCGTTCGCCATCGGTCGTCTCGCCTACCTCTCCGCGGTCGTGCACGACAAGTTCTTCGCGGTCTTGCGTCTGGAGCGCCGGGTGACTTTGCGCGCCTCGCTGCTGCTGCACGGACTCTTGGCGGTCGTGGCAGTGGCCGGCGTCTGGCTTGCTCATGAAGGCCGGATGAGTATCGGGGAACTGGTGACCCTCTTCCTGGTGACCAGCATGTTCGCGGGCCTGGCCGGCCAGGTAGCTCAGCAGCTGCCGGAGGTGCAGGCCGGGATGGGTGCCGTGATCCGGCTGCGCTCGATGTTGGCCGTCGCTCCCGAACCCTCCGGCGGCAGCCAGTTGGACCAGCAGGGCGGGTTCGACCTCGACTTCCGCCACCTGAACTTCTCGTATGGCGAGGGCACCTTCGCCTTGCAGGACATCGACATTCACGTGCCGAGCGGGAGCACGATCGCCCTTGTCGGGCGCACTGGCTCGGGCAAATCGACCCTGGCGTCACTGGTCAGCCGGGCCATGGAGCCCGAACGCGGCACCGTGCTGCTCGGTGGCGTCGACGTGCTCGACCTCGATCTGCATGCATTGCGCGAAGCCGTCGGGGTGGTGACCCAGCGCACCGAGATCGTCACCGGCTCCCTGCACGACAACATCACGCTTTTCGCCGAACGGCCGCGCGCGGACGTGGAAGCCGTGATCGTGGAGCTCGGCCTAACGGACTGGGTGGCCGGTCTGGACAACGGACTCGACACCATGCTTGGCCCCGGCGGCACCACCCTCTCGGCGGGCGAAGAACAGCTGCTTGCCTTCGCCCGGCTGCTGGTCCGCGACGTGCGGGTGGTCGTGCTCGATGAGGCGACGGCACGGATGGATCCGCTCACCGAATCGCGTGTGGTTGCCGCCTCCCAGCGGCTGCTCGAAGGCCGCACCGGCATCCTGGTGGCACACCGCTTGTCCACGATTGCGCGGGCCGACCTGGTGGCCGTCTTGGACCGCGGACGGGTGATCCAGTTCGGCCCGCGGGCGCAACTTGCCGCCGCCGAGGGCCGGTTCAGTGAGTTGTTGCAGGCCGCTGGCGTCAGCCACGAAACGCCCCCGCCGGCCGTGGCCGAGGGTGACGAGGTCGCTGTCGGCGCAGCCCGACGCCGCGGTCAACCCCTCGACCGGCCCGACCCCGGCGATGGCCCGTCGCTGGCCCGCGGCACCTGGCATGCCCTGCGGATCAAACCGGCATGGGGCCTGATCTCGGTCGTGCTTTTCCTCGGTATGTCGCTGACCGGCGCGCTCGGCGCGATCACGGGTTATCTATGGGGCCACACGATCGAGGCACTTCGGGACGACGAATTTCCTCGCGCCTGGGTGGCCCTCGTCGCGGCCAGCATCCTGATCGGGCCGATCCTGCTCGCCGAGGCGGTCGCCCGGTATCCACGCTGGTGGGTGGAGATCCTGCTGCGGGTGCGCATGTCGGTGCTGGTCGGCCAGACCTCGCAGCGCCGCCTGGAACAGACTCCTCCCGGTGAGGTGGTCGCCCGCGCCATGGATTCCGATCGCTTCGCGCGGTATGCCGATCGCTGGGTCGACTTCGTCAACGGGCTGCTCATCGCTGTGGCCACCTCCATCGCCGCGGGAACCGTGCTCGCCGGCGGCGTGTTGGCCGCGGTGCTGGTGACCTCGGCACTCGCTTCGGCCCTGGGCCGGCCCATCGCCGGGCGGTCGGCGGCCAAGGCCTCCGCCCAGCGCGCCCGCTTCGGCCGTTCTCTGGTGTCCACCCTCGAATCCGTGCGAACGATCAAGCTGGCCGGGCGCACTCCTGAGGTGCACCGTCATCTGCACGACGTCGACCAGGGGCGAGTAGACGCGGCGGTGCGGGAGCACCGCGTACAGGCCGTCCTCGACGGTGTGCCGATCGTCATGGTGCAACTGGGGGCGGTAGCCGCCTGGGCCGGGTTGCTGTGGGGCAAGTGGGGATTGGCGACGGCCCTGCTGGTCGTCAACGCCGTCAACGGCTTCGACTGGTTCGGGCGGGTCGCCGGCGCCGTCGTCACGGAGGCCCCGGGCACGCGTGCCTGGCAGCGGGCCACCAGCCGGATGGCCGGCGGGGTCGATCTGTTGGACGTGCCGCCGGGTGTCGATCTGCTCACCGGCGCCTCGCAGGCTCCCCCGGCCGCGAAGCGGATCCCGCTGCATACGCTCACCCTGCGCGATGTCGACGCCATCCATGACGACGGGACCATCGGTGTCCAGGACGTTGACCTTGAGGTGCGCCGCGGCGAGTTGGTCCTCTTGCTCGGACAGGTCGGTTCCGGCAAGTCCAGCCTGCTGCGCGGGCTCGCGGGGCTGATCGACCATACGGGCTCGATCCGGTGGAACGACAGCGAGGTCGACGACGCGGAACTCTTCCTGCGCCCCGGGCAAGTGGCGTATGTCGCCCAGGTCCCCCGGGTGCTCTCCGGGACCTTTGCGGACAACGTCCAACTGGGCTTCGCCCGCGAGTTCGAGGGCCCGGTCGCCGATGCTCGCCTCACGCCGGACGTGGACACCGCGGGTGGCCCGCACGCGATGATCGGCCACCGTGGGGTCCGCCTGTCCGGTGGGCAGGTGCAGCGCCTGGCCATGGCCCGGGCCTTGGCCGCCGATGCCGAACTCCTCCTCGCCGACGACGTGTCCAGCGCGCTGGACGCGGCGACCGAGGTCGAGCTGTGGCGGGCCCTACGGGAGCGGGAGACCACGGTCATCGGTGCGACCTCCAAGCGAGCAGCGCTTGCTCAGGCGGACCGAGTGGTCGTCTTGGTCGACGGTCGCGTCGCCGCGATCGGGCCGTGGTCGCAGTTGTCGTCGGACTGGGGCCATCTGGCCGGTTGACGCCGGCCCGATGCACATCTGGGCCGCGAAACCGCATAGCGTGGAGGGATGAGTAACGACACGAGCATCACCGTCGAGCGGGTCATCCCCGCCTCCAGCGCCGAGATCTTCGACGTCCTGTCCAACCCCAACCGGCACGCCGACCTGGACGGCTCCGGCTATGTCCGCAATGTCGCCAAGGGCGACCGGATCACCGGCGTCGGTCAGGTGTTCACCATGAACATGGAGGGTGAGCACATGGGCGGGGAGTACCGCACCGAGAACCATGTGACCGGCTACTCCGAGAACGCCCTGCTCGCGTGGCAAACCGCCCCGGCCGGCACAGAGCCCAAGGGCTGGGAGTGGGTCTGGGAGCTCACCCCCCAGGGCTCCGACTCCACTCTGGTCCGCCACACCTACGACTGGTCCAAGGTCACCGACAAGGACCTGCTCAAGAAGGTCTCCTTCCCGCTGATCAGCGAAGAGCAGCTGGAAGACACCCTCGTCAAGCTCGACGAGGCCGTCACCGGCTCCTGAGGCGCGGTGGTCCGCCGTCTGCTGACGGGCCTGCGGCCCTGGAACGCCCAGTCACCCATCCCGGGTGACTGGGCGTTCGCGCATTCGTCGGCTCGAGGCGTCGCCGGTTCCGGTCGAGTTGGTGACGGACTCGTCCGAATCGGCGCCGAGAATATTGACCATCCAGGCCGTGCCGAATCGCTCGGTGAGCATGCCGAATTCGTCGCCCCACATCTGCTTCTCCAGGGGCGTTGTCACCCTTGCCCCCTCGGACAACTTGTCCCAGTAGCCACGCAGCAGGTCGCTCTCCGGGCCGCTGAGCGAGATCGAGATCGCCGATCCGGACGGCGAGGTGCGGGGCATGTCCGGATGCTCGTCGTCCGCCATCAGCGTGAAACCCTCCGGGGTCTCCAGCCGCGCGTGCATCACCCCGTCATTCCCGGTGTCGCCGAACTCGGCAAAGGTGTTGATCTTCAGATCCCCGCCGAGGACGGACTGATAGAACTCCATGGCTTCGCGAGCGGTGCCGGCGAAGGTCAAGTAGGGGTTGAGTGTAGCCATCGTGGTCCTCTCGATGCGGTCGCCCCCGGACGAGGCGGCGCCGATGCCAGCCTAGGGATCGACATACGCTGAGGGAATGCTCGAGCGCCTTCTCGCGACCCGGTATGTCGTGCCCTTGCGCGAGGGTGGCAGCCTGCCCGGCATCGTCGAGGCGGATGACCTGGGCACCTATGTCGTGAAATTCCGCGGCGCCGGACAGGGACTCAAGGTGTTGGTGGCCGAGGTGATCGTCGGCGAACTCGCCCGTGCCCTCGGCATTCTCACGCCCCGCCTGGCCGTCGTCGACCTGACCGCCGCCATCGCCAAGTATGAAGCAGACGAAGAGGTCCAAGACCTGCTCAACGCGAGCATCGGCACCAATCTCGGCGTCGACTACCTTCCCGGGGCGTTCGGCTACGACGGATCGCGACCCCCCACGGCGCAACTCGCGGCGGACATCATCTGGCTGGACGCCTTTACCGCCAATGTGGACCGGACCTGGAGCAACCCGAACCTGCTGGTCTGGCACGGGCAGACCTGGGCCATCGACCACGGAGCCGCGCTCTACTTTCATCACTCGTGGCCGCGCAAGACCCCGGACTCTTCCCGTTTCGCGCGCCTTCCGTATGACGCGTCGAGTCACGTCCTGGCCGGGGTCGCCGGGTCGGTGGGTGACGCGCATACGCGTTTGGCCCCGCTGGTCACCCCCGCCCTGCCCGCGGTCCTCGCCGCGATCCCCGACGAGTGGCTCGAGAGCACCCCGGATCTTGCCGATCCCCCCGCGATCCGGGCCGCGTATGCCGAACACCTCACCGCGCGCCTCGCGGCCGCCGGGGCCTGGCTGCCGGGGGCCGGCGTATGAGCGGCACGCCCTACCAATACTTCGTCGTCCGCTGCGTCCCGCGGGTCGAGCGCGAGGAATTCGTCAACGTCGGTGTGGTGCTCTTTGCCGACCAAGTCGGCTATCTGGACGCCGCTTTCGCTATCGACGAGGACCGGTTGCGCGCCCTCGACCCCCATCTTGAGGTCGCTTCGGTGTCCGCCTCACTGAAGGTCATTGCCGACGTATGCCGCGGCGTCGCCGCCCCTGGCCGGCCTGACCTGCCGACCCCCGGAAAGCGGTTTGGCTGGCTATCCGCCCCGCGCAGCACCATCCTGCAGCCGGGCCCCCGCCATGGCGGCCTGACCGACGATCCGGAACAGGAACTGGCGGCGCTGCTGGCCCGACTGGTCGCCTGCCCGGCTCAGCGCCCCGCGCGTAGGGCGTAGGCCGCCACCG
>CAKZIH010000004.1 GCA_936931335.1 uncultured Nostocoides sp.
GCGGCGTGCCCACCGGTGCGCCTGGCGACCAGTCGTCCCCGAGTTCGTTTGCCGCTGGCAGTCCGGTCGCGGGTGGCGGGCCGGTCGCTGGGGCCGGGCCGGGTGCACCGGACGCGGACGGGTCCGCGGCGGGCCGGACGGTCCAGGAAGGCGTTCGGCCCACCTCCAACCGGCCTGCCGTCGATCGGCCTGCAGTGGACCGGCCAACCGCGGAAAGGCCAGTGACTGACCGGCCAGTGGCAGATCGTGCCGGGGCTGACCGCGGGGGTGCCGATCGTCTCGGGCACCAGGCGCGCGGTGGGGGTGCTCGCGGTGGCGAACCCCGCGGCGCACACCCCGCCGAGGCGGAGCAGCCCGGGGGGGCTGACCGTGCCGGTGGCCCGAGCAATGTGCAGGCCTCGCCGCCGCAGGCCCGCCCCGCTGGCCCCCGCCCCCGAATCTCCATGGGCCCATCGCCCGAGACAGTTGCCGGCCCGGCCACCGACGCGCCGCCCAAGGGCCCGGGTGGCCTGGACGTCCACGCCTTGCGCCGAGCATGGCCCGATGTGCTGGCCCGCATCTACACGCTGAAGCGCACTACCTGGACCTTCCTGTCCGACCACGCCCAGATCCAGGAGTACGACGGACACAAGCTCACCCTGGCCATCGGCACCACCGGTCTGACCAACACCTTCCGGGCCGGTATTCACTCCGAGATCGTCCGGCAGGCCCTGATCGACGTCCTCGGCGTGGATGCGCGGGTCGAGGGCGTGACCGGCCAGGTTCCGGGCGGGTCCGGTGGCCCAGGCGCCGGAGGCCCGGGGTATAGCGCGGGCGGCCCGGTGTCCTCCGGTGGGCAAACAACCGGCGCGGGCGGGTCTGCAACCGGTGGCAATGCGCCGTCGGGGCGGTCTGCTCCACCCGCCGACGACTGGGCAGAGCTGGCCCCGCCGCCGGATGACTGGGGGGCAGAGCAGCCGCCCGTTGATGGTCCGCCGGATGCGCGGCCAGCGATAGTACGTCAAACTTCCGGATCACCAGGCCCGGGACAGCGAGCCACTGGACCCGAGGCATCTGAACCCCAGGCGACCGCTGGCCGAGCGCCAGCACCCCAGGGACCCGCGCGGGCGGCAAGCGACGGGGCGCTAGGCGATGAAGGGCTGCGGCGTGCCGCGGCTCAGGACTGGTCGGATCCGGGGACCGGTTGGGGCAATGCGCCAACCAGCGGAGCACCTGCCTGGGCCACCCAGGCGGACTCGGCCACAACGAACGGTGCGCCGGGTAACGGCTCCGACGTGAATGCCAGCGGCTCGCCCTCGCCGAGCCGGTCTGGCCCGGGAAGTGGGACCCGGGCTGGCTCTGCGCCCGGCTCGGATGACCGGGCGCCCGGCGCCGACGGACCAGGCGAGCGACGCCAGGGCCGAAACGACACACCCGCGACCCGACCAGGCCCGGCCCAAGCGACCCCGGCCGGTGGCCCCGATACCCTTTCCCGCGCGCAATCATCGCCGGACCTCGCGGCGTTGGCCGACTCGCCCTATGCGGGGATGGCCGACGAAGACCTGGTCGGCGATGACGACGAGGATCTGGCCGATCTGGGCGAGGTTGGGCAGCCGGTGGTCGAACGCGTCCTGGGCGGCACCGTCATTTGGCGGGAAGCCACCGACGATTGAGCCGGCCCGCTTATCAGCCGGTCACGGTCAGAGTCGCGGTTCGTTCCACACCCGTCTCGCAGGTCACCCGGTAAGAGCCCGGCTGGCTCACTCCTCCAGGTTCCCGGCTGCCCGGTCGGCCCCTCCAGCCGCAGCACCTGCGGACCGTCACCCGGGCCGGTCACCACAACGACACCCGTCCCGACGACGGTTACCTCGTGGGTCCCGGCGGCAACCGACTCCCGATTGAGATCGCATTTCTCCACAACGACTTCGATCGGCGCCTCGGCCGGATCCGGCGGCGGATCCCCCAGGCACCCGCTCACCGCACCTAGACCAAGCGCGATCAACCCGACTCTGCCCCACACCGCCCAGGCCGACCCCACCCTGGCCGATCTCGCCCAGTCCGGCCCACCCTGATCGAGCCCGGCGGGGGCGAGCCGACGCCATACCGGCCGGGAACGCGTGATCGCCATGACTGACGGTAGGCCGCGGCACCGATCCGCCGCGTAAGTAGCACTACCCATTCGGCAACCTCCCCGGCGCAGCGGTCGTGGCTGTCGGTGCCACCGCATACGCTGGCGGATGTGTATGAGGGAGTGGTCCAAGACCTGATCGATGAGCTGGGGCAGTTGCCTGGGGTCGGGCCCAAGAGCGCGCAACGGATCGCGTTCCACCTGCTGCAAGCGGATAGCGCCGACGTCCAGCGGCTGATCACCGCCCTGAGCGAGGTCAAGGTCAAGGTCACCTTCTGCACGCGCTGCGGGAATGTCGCCGAGGGCGCGCTGTGCCGAATCTGCGCCGACCCTCGACGCGATGCCCATGCGATCTGCGTCGTGGAAGAGCCGAAGGATGTCGTCGCCATCGAGCGCACCAGGGAGTTCAAGGGGCGCTATCACGTGCTCGGCGGCGCGATCAGCCCCATCGACGGCATCGGTCCCGAGCAGTTGCGGGTCGCCGAACTCATGGCCCGCCTCGGCTCCGAAGAGATCACCGAGGTGATCATCGCCACCGACCCTAATATCGAGGGGGAGGCGACCGCGTCATACCTGGCCCGGCAACTCAAGCATCACGATGACCTGCGGGTGACCCGGCTGGCCTCCGGTCTGCCGGTCGGCGGCGATCTGGAGTATGCCGACGAGGTCACCCTCGGTCGGGCCTTCGAAGGACGGAGACTGCTCGATGCCTGACGACGACTTGACCACCCTGGCCGAGCTCTCGGCCCAGGACGCCCGGATCTTCCACGACGCGATCACGGAGGTCGCCTCCGGTGCCGCCCCCGAGGCAGCCCTGTCCATCAGCCTGCTGGCGGTCAGCCAGGTGTTGGTGATGGGCGCGCGGCTTGGCGCGGTCCAGGACATCGTGCTGCCCGATCGGTACGAGCCCGACGACGGCCCGGAAGCTGACCTGGAGGCTTTCCGCTCCGGAATCGCCCACACCTTCGAGGGGATCGACGACTATGCCGACCTCATCGATCCGGTCACCAGCGCCGAACTGACCTCCGGTTCCCTGTCGAGCGATCTGGCCGTCATCGCCGCCGCGCTGGATCACGGCCTGCGCCATCTGGAGCGCGGAAATGTCGCCGAGGCCCTGTGGTGGTGGCAGTTCAGCTACCTGTCCGACTGGGGCGAGCGCGGTGCGATGGCGCTGCGGGTGCTCACCGGCCTGGTCGGGCACGTCCGGTTGGACGCCGATGCGGACGTGGTTTCCGAGGCCGAGTTCGACGCGCTCCACCCCTGAGGCGCCCCGGGCTGGCGCGTCCGGCATACGGAAGTGAACGGCGCGGGATGAGCCGCTTATTACAGTGGACGCGCAATCCCGCACCCCCCGAGTTGGAAGGCGCATCGTGCCGATCGTCGTGCAGAAGTATGGCGGGTCCTCCGTCGCCGACGCCGAGAGCATCAAGCGCGTCGCGCGCCGGATCATCGACACCCGCAAGGCCGGCAATGACGTCGTGGTGGCCGTCTCCGCCATGGGCGACACCACCGACGAACTGCTCGATCTCGCTCAGCAGGTGAGCCCGCTGCCGCCGCCGCGCGAGCTGGACATGCTGCTCACCTCCGGTGAGCGCATCTCGATGGCGCTGCTGGCCATGGCGATCGCCGACCAGGGCCACAGCGTGCGCTCATTCACCGGCAGCCAGGCCGGGGTGATCACCGACACCACCCACGGCAAGGCGAAGATCCTCGACGTCACGCCCGGCCGGATCACCGAGGCGATCACCGCAGGCCACATCGTCATCGTGGCCGGCTTCCAGGGCGTCTCGCGGGAGACCAAGGAGATCACCACCCTCGGCCGCGGCGGCTCGGACACGACCGCGGTCGCGCTCGCCGCCGCCTTGGGTGCCGATGTCTGCGAGATCTACACCGATGTGGACGGCGTCTTCACCGCCGACCCGCGCATCGTCCCCGCAGCCCGCAAGGTTGAGCGAATCTCCAGCGAGGAGATGCTTGAGCTGGCCGCCTGCGGCTCGAAGGTGCTGCACCTGCGCAGCGTCGAATACGCCCGCCGCTTCGGCATCCCCATCCATGTCCGGTCCTCCTTCTCGCACAAGGAGGGCACTTTTGTCACCGATGCGCCCGCGCCCGAAGGAGAACTCGTGGAAGCCCCCCTGATCACCGGTGTCGCCCACGACCGCAGCGAGGCCAAGATCACCGTGGTCGGTGTCCCCGACCAGACCGGTATGGCGGCGCAGATCTTCGCCGCGATCGCCGAAGCGGAGATCAATATCGACATGATCGTCCAGAATGTGTCGGCCAGCGAGACCGGCCTGACCGATATCTCCTTCACCCTGCCCAAGACCGACGGCCCGTCGGCGATGCAGGCGCTGCAGCGCATTCAGGCCTCGGTCGGCTACGCCTCCCTGCAGTATGACGACCAGATCGGAAAGATCTCCCTGGTCGGGGCCGGTATGCGGTCCAACCCCGGCGTCTCGGCCACCTTCTTCCGGGCGCTCTCGGACGCCGACATCAACATCGAGATGATCTCCACCTCGGAGATCCGGATCTCGGTGATCACCCGCTCCGACCGCCTCGACGACGCGGTGCGGGCCGTGCACACGGCATTCGGGCTGGACTCGGACGCCGAGGCGGTCGTCTACGGCGGCACCGGCCGCTGACCCCGGTCCGCCGGCGTCGCCCTCTCCGTGGGGCGTCGCCACATTGTTACCAAAGTTCACTTCTGTGACTTGAGTGGCACTGGTGCTTGGTGTGACTGTTGGGACAAAATGATCCCGGTAGCAGCAGCCATACCGGAAGGACCGAGCCATGCCGACCGTTCCCGACGTACCCGAGCGGGCGCGCCGGAACTTCCGGGGACGCCAGCGTCGGCGGCTTGCTCTGCTCGTCACTCTGCCGGGGCTGATTATCGGCACGGTCAGCGTCGGCGGCGCCTATAGCGCCGGCTTGCTGACCCGCAAGCCCGCCCCGCCGTGCCCGCCCACGATCGTCGCCGCGCCGGCTCGGGACTCCTTCACCATCAAGGTCCAGAACTCCAACGAGACCCCGGGTGAGGGTGCGTCCGTCGCCAAAACCCTGACCAAGCGGGGCTTCCGGATCAAAGGTGTGGGTAATGCGCCGGACGGGGTCTACGTCAAGCGCGCGGCGCTCGTCTACCACGGGCCCGCCGGCCTGGACCAGGCGCTGCTGGTTGCCCAGCAGATCCCCGGCGCCAAGCCGTGGAATGACGGCCGCTCCGGCGACAATGTCGAATTGGTGATCGGTTACGGCTTCACCGGTATGTCGTATGTCGACCCACCGCCGCCCCCGCTGCCGTCAGAGATCACGCTGCGGGTCTTCAACACGACATACCGGGAGGGGCTGGCGGGGCAGGTCGCGCAACAGCTCGGGAATCGTGGGTTCGCGGTGGAGGAGAGCGGCAATGACCCGCTCGCTGCCTTCTTGCCCAATGACTCCGTGGTGATTCGGCTGGGGTCCGAGGGCGCCGAGGCCGCTGCCGTGCTCAAGCAGCACCTGCCCGATGCCCGGCTGGTGCGCGATGAGCGCGCCGACGCCAGCCTGGATGTGGTGTTGGGCAACCGGTTCGCCGACCTGACACCGGTGGACGAGATCCCGGAACCGGCGCCGCGCCCGGCACCGGTCCCGGACACCGTCGCCCGCCCCTGCGGCGTGTCCTGAACCCTCCCGGCTAGGAGTCCCGCAGCGCCCCGGCGGCGTGGCTGGGATGACCTGTCGGCAGCATCCCGGAAGTGACAAGATGGGGCCTGGATCCTCATACGCCTGCGTCGAAAGGTCTCCCTCCCATGCCCGTTCGCAAGGTCGCAATGCTCACTGCCGGAGGCCTGGCGCCCTGTCTGTCCAGCGCCGTCGGCGGGCTGATCGAGCGGTATACCGAGCTGGCGCCGGAAGTCGAGCTCATCGGCTATCTCGACGGTTACGCCGGGCTGCTCACCGGCACCTCCATCCCGGTGACCGAGGACGTGCGGGCCGGTGCGCATCTGCTGCACCGCTTCGGCGGGAGCCCGCTGGGCAACTCGCGGGTCAAGCTGACGAATGTCGCGGACTGCGTCAAGCGCGGCCTCGTGGCTGAGGGCCAGGATCCGCTCCAGGTCGCGGCGGAGCAGTTGACCCGCGACGGGGTGGACGTGCTGCATACGATCGGCGGCGACGACACCAATACGACCGCGGCGGATCTCGCGGCATACCTGCATGCCAATGGCTACGAACTGCAGGTCGTCGGGCTGCCCAAGACGATCGACAATGACATCATCCCGATCCGCCAGAGCCTGGGTGCGTGGACCGCGGCCGAGCAGGGATCTCGCTACGCGCAGAACATCATTGGCGAGCACAGCTCCAATCCGCGGATGCTCATCGTGCACGAGGTGATGGGGCGTCACTGCGGCTGGCTGACCGCGGAGACCGCCCGCCGCTATCACGCCTGGGTTGGTGAGCAGGAGTTCGTGCCGGGTATCGGCACCAGTCGTGAGCGGTGGGATGTGCACGCGGTCTTCGTCCCCGAGCTGCCGATCGATATCGCCGCCGAGGGAGCCCGATTGCGCACGGTGATGGACGAGATCGGGTGCGTCAACATCTTCCTGTCCGAGGGTGCCGGGGTGAGTGAGGTCGTTGCCGAGCTGACCGCGGCCGGTGAGACGGTGCCGGTGGACCCGTTCGGGCATGTGCAGCTCGACAAGGTGAACCCGGGCGCCTGGTTCGCCAAGCAGTTCGCGGCCCTGCTCGGCGCCGAAAAGACCATGGTGCAAAAGAGCGGCTACTTCTCCCGGTCCGCCGCGGCCAATGACGAGGACCTTGAGCTGATCAAGCGTTGCACCGACTTCGCGGTGGACGCGGCGCTGCGCGGCGAGAGCGGCGTCGTCGGCCAGGATGAGGAGCGCGGCGACGAACTGCGCGCCATCGAATTCCCCCGGATCAAGGGCGCCAAGGCCTTCGACCCTAGCCAGGAGTGGTTCCAGACGCTGCTCGCCGATCTCGGTCAGCGCTGAAACTCCGTGTGGGACAAACAGATCGTGGTGCGCTTATGAGCGCCGAGCGTCGGCAAGCCTCGTCTGCCTCCCCGTATGAGGCCACCATCGGCTTCAGCCGGGCGGTTCGGGTGGGCAACCAGGTCGCGGTGAGCGGGACGGCCCCGGTATGGCCGGATGGCGACGTGGACTCGGACCCTTCGGTCCAGGCGCATCGGTGCATGGCGAAGTCTTTGCCACGGTGCGACCGGCGAGCACCATGGTCGTGGTGTCCGCGCTGCTCGATGAGCGCTGGGTCGTCGAGGTGGAACTCGACGCGATCGTGAAGGAGTGACCATGCTTAAGCTGGGATACAAGGCGTCCGCCGAGCAGTTCGGGCCGGGGGAGCTCGCGGCATACGGGCAACTGGCGGAGGAAGTCGGCCTCGACAGCGTGACCATCTCCGATCACTACCAGCCGTGGCGGCTGGAAGGCGGACATGCGCCGAATGCGTTGGCGTGGTTGGGTTTTCTCGCCGGGCGTACCGAACGGGTGACGCTGGGGACCTCGGTGTTGACGCCGACCTTCCGGTACAACCCGGCGGTCGTGGCGCAGGAGTTCGCCACGCTGGGGCTGTTGGCGCCGGGGCGGATCTTCCTCGGGGTCGGCTCAGGTGAGGCGCTCAACGAGATCGCGGTCGGCTCGGTGCAGGAGTGGCCGGAGTTCAAGGAACGCTTCGCCCGGCTGCGCGAGGCGGTCAAGCTGATGCGCCAGTTGTGGACCGAGGAGTCGGTGACCTTCGAGGGCGACTATTACCGGACTCGGGACGCGCGGATCTTCGATCGCCCGGAGCAGCCGATCCCGGTCTTCGTCGCCGCGGGCGGGCCCATGGTCGCCCGGTATGCCGGCCGGGTCGCCGACGGCTTCATCTGCACCTCCGGCAAGGGCCGCGAACTCTATGCCGACGAGTTGATCCCGGCGGTGGCGGAGGGTCGAGAGAAGGCCGGACGGGCGGGCGAGCCGATCGAGCGGATGATCGAGATCAAGCTGTCCTGGGATCCGGATCCCGAACTGGCACTACAGAACACGCGCTTCTGGGCGCCGCTCTCGCTGACCGCCGAGCAGAAACACTCGATCCACAGCCCGGCTGAGATGGAGCGGGTGGCGGACGAGTTGCCGATCGAGCAGGTCGCCAAGCGCTGGATCGTCAGCGCCGATCCCCAGGAGGTGGTCGAGGCGGTGAAGTTCTATACCGACCTCGGTTTCGACCACTTGGTCTTCCACGGCCCGGGACACGACCAGGAGCGCTTCCTGCGCACCTTCGCCGAGCAGGTCGTGCCGGGTCTGCGGGAGCTGACGCCGGCTCAGGGCTGAACTCGCACCAGATTGACCGGTGCGGAGGGTGGGTGGAGTCAGCCCAGGCGGGCGGTGAACTCGGCGATCCGGTCCAAGGCAATGCTGACGGCGGCGGCCCCGGCGGCCAGGGACAGTCGGATATGTGTGCCACCGTGGGCGGCGTCGAAGTCGACGCCGGGCGTCAGCGCGACATCCTGCTGTTCGAGCAGGGCCTGGCACCAGGCGACCGAATCGGCATACGGGCCAAGGACATCCGCGATCCCGGCATAGACATAGAAGGCGCCGTCGGCGGGAGCGACGTAGCGCCAGCCCAGCCGCGGGAGGGCATCGAGGACCAGACCGCGGGCCACCGCGAACTCGGCCACCGCGTGCTCGCCCTCGGCATACGACTGCGGAGTGAAGGCGGCGATGGCGGCGTGCTGGGCGGGGACCGGCGCGCACAGCGCCAGACTGCCGGCGAGGGCGTCGATCCGGTCGGCGAGGTCGGCGGGCATGAGCATCCAGCCCAGCCGCCAGCCGGTCATCCCCCAGAACTTGCTGAACGAGGAGATCACGATGCTGGCGCGGTCGTGCTCCCAAGCGCACGTGCCGACCGAGCCGGTGTAGGTGACGCCGTGGTAGATCTCGTCGCTGACCACCCGGACGCCGGCTTCGCGGCACCACTGGAGGATCGCGGAGAATTCCTTGTCCCGCACCATGGTTCCGGTGGGATTGGCGGGGCTGGCGATGATCAGACCGGCCAGCGGGGAGGTCGCGTGGGCGGCGGCGAGCAGGTCGACCGTGGGTTGGAAACGGGCCTCGGCGCCGGTGTCGAGCTCCACCACCTCGCAGCCCAGGGAGCGCAGGATGTTGACGTATGCCGGGTAGCCGGGCCGCGCGACCGCCACCCGGTCGCCGGCATCGAAGGCGGCGAGGAAGCCCAGCAGGAAGGCACCCGAACTGCCCGTGGTCACGCAGAAATCATTCGGGTCGAGATCGAGGTCATACCAGCGCCGGTAATGCCCGGCGAGTTCCTCACGCAGGGGACGTATGCCGCGAGATTCGCTGTAGCCCAGCGGGATCCGCTCGGTCATCACCCCGGCCGCGGCGTCCCGAACCGCCGTGGGCGCACCCTGTCCCGGCTCGCCGGCGCACAGGCTGATCACCTCCCGGCCCTCCTCCCGGGCCTGGGTGACTGCCTGCAGCACGGTCATCACGGTGAACGGGGGGACCGCGGAGCGAGCGGATGGGCCGAGGGGGGCGGGCGGCATACGGGCCACCCTGGCATAGGTCAGGGGCGGCATACGGGAGTTCGGGGCGCGCGGAACGACTGCCTAGACTCGCGAGTATGTCGCGACCGTTGGGCAACAAGGAATATTCGACCGAGGTGACCTGGACTGCGGTGCCGGGATTCGAGCACTTCGAGGATGTGCGCTATGAGCACAGCGAAGACGGCATCGCCAAGGTGACGATCAACCGCCCGCAGGTGCGCAACGCCTTCCGGCCGCAGACGATCATGGAGATCTCCGATGCCTTCACGCACGCGCGCGAGGACGGCAGCGTCGGGGTCGTCGTGCTCACGGGCGAGGGCCCGGACGCCTTTTGCTCCGGCGGCGACCAGAACGTGCGCGGCGACACCGGCTATCTGACCGAGCCGGGCAAGGCCGGGTCGGTCGGGCGCTTCCACGTCACCGATCTGCAGATCCAGATGCGCCGCCTGCCCAAGCCGGTCGTCGCCATGGTCGCCGGGTATGCCGTGGGCGGCGGCCACATCCTGCACCTGCTGTGCGATCTGACGATCGCCGCCGACAATGCGCAGTTCGGCCAGGTCGGCCCCCGCGTCGGGTCGTTCGACGGTGGCTATGGTGCGGCGCTGCTGGCCGAGCAGGTCGGGGTCAAGAAGGCCAAGGAGATCTGGTTCCTGTGCCGCATGTATGACGCCCAGGAGGCCCGCGAGATGGGCCTGGTGAACACCGTGGTCCCGCTGGCCGAACTTGAGGCGGAGACCGTGCGCTGGTGCCGGGAGATGCTGGACAAGTCGCCCTTTGCGCTGCGCCTGATGAAGGCCAGTTTTAACGCCTCGCAGGACGGTATGGCGGGCCTGCAGCAACTGGCCCACGACGCGAACCTGCTCTTCTACTCCACCGAGGAGGCGCGGGAAGGCCGGGAGGCCTACAAGGCCAAGCGCCCCACCGACTTCGGGCAGTTCCCGCGCCGCGCCTGAGGTCAATGGACCTCGGGGGCGGGTTGCGCCAGAAGCGGTAGCGCGACTGCGGCGAGTCTTACGGTGCGCATCCCAAGAGCGGGGATGGGGTCACTTCCCGCAGACTGTGACACGACCAATTCAGGGAGGCCGCGGATGGAGAAGGCCGAGTTTGAGCGCAGATTCGAGGCTGCTCGGGCCGCGAACCCGTCGCCCCATCCGGGTGTGGAACCGATCGATCTCGTTCCAGCCACCGAGGACGAGATCGCTGCATTCGAGACCGGCATCGGGGTTCGCCTTGCCGAGCAGCACCGCGAGTTCCTGCGCGAGCACGGCGGCGGTCGGTTGCTCTTTCTAGACGTGTGCCCCAGTGAACGGTGGGGCGCAAAGTCCCGAGGACCTGTATAGCGCCAACTCATCGGTGGACGCCTCCGACTTCGTCGCCGTCGCGCCAGTCGGTACGGGTGACTACTGGGGGTTCACCTGCCGGGACGGTCGATGCGAGGAGCAAGTCTCGTTCCGCGACCGTGAGAGCGGCGCCGTCACGGCTGAGGCCGAGGACTTCTACTCGTTCCTTACGCGCCGGGGTTTCGGTGAGCCCGCCAACTGACCCGGGCCGCGTGCGAGTACGGCCCGACTTGGGTGTACTGCATTTCCGCAGGTCAGGCATACTTTCTGATGGTCGGGGTGACAGGATTTGAACCTGCGGCCTCTTCGTCCCGAACGAAGCGCGCTACCAAGCTGCGCCACACCCCGTGGCTGCCCGCGGCTGGCGCCACGGGTCGTCGCCACCCGCTCGGATGGCGACAGCACAGGATAACCCAGGCGGGGGAGAGCCCCGAAATCGGGGCCAGGGGCCTGCCGCGAACGCCTAAAGCGACGACCCAGCGACCGAGCTCAGTCGGACGCCGGCCGACTCATCGCGACCCCAGTGAATTGCCGAACCGCCGGGTTGCGGGGCGCAACTGGCGCCACCCGCTCGTATGCCGTCCCCTGCGCCGGCCGGGGATCGGGCTCGCCCGCGTTGGGCCACAACGACATTGCCCGCTCCGCCTGGGCGGTGATGGTCAGCGACGGATTGACGCCCAGGTTCGCCGAGATCGTGGAACCGTCGGTGATGTGCAGGCCGGGGTAACCCCATACCCGGTGGTAGGGGTCGACGACCCCTTCCTGCGGACTCGCCCCGATCACCGAGCCGCCGAGGAAGTGCGCGGTCATCGGCATACCGAAGATCTCGCCCCAATTGCCACCGGCATACGCCCGCTCGCCGGTGGACCGCTGCAGCACTCGTGCCAGGGTCTGCGCGGCTCGATGCCCCGCCGGGATCCAGGCGGGATTTGGTTCGCCGTGCCCCTGCCGCGACGTCAGCCCGCGACGCCAGCGACCGGTCCGCGCGGATACGTCGAGGGAATTGTCCCGGGTCTGCATAACCAGGGCGATGATCGTGCGCTCCGACCAACGCCGGGGCAGCAACGCCCGGATCTGTCCAGGTTCACGCAGCAGGGTTCGCGCGGCCGCGACCAGCTTGCGCCGCGCATCCCCGGGCACCAGCGCGGAGGTCAGCAGACCCATCGCATTGGACCCCGGGCCATAGCGGCAGTTCTCGACGTGGGTCTCGGTGTCGGGGTGGAAGGAGGAGGTGATCGCCACCCCGCGGTCCAGCCCGCCGCCCGCCGGGACCCGCACCGCGCTGGCGCCCAGCAACGACTCGGAGTTCGTCCGGGTGAGCCGCCCAAGCCGGTCGGACAGCCCCGGCAGCGCGCCGGTCCGCTTCAAGCGGTGCAACAGCTGGCCCGTGCCCCATGCGCCGGCTGCGATCACGACCTGCGTGGTGACGATCTCGCGCCGCTCCCGCCGCACCCACGCCCCGGTGCGCTCACTGGTGATCCGGTATGCCGTCTGCCCCTCTTGTCCTACCCCCGGCCGCACGTCGACGACCGTGCGCAGCGGCTCGATCCGGACCCCGAGCCGCTCGGCGAGCGCCAGATAGTTCTTGACCAGCGTGTTCTTGGCGCCGACCCGGCAGCCGACCATGCAATTGCCGCACTGGGTGCATCCGGTCCGCGCCGGGCCCGCGCCACCGAAATAGGGATCGGCCACCCGCACCCCCGGCTCCCCGAAGAACACCCCGACGGGCGTCCGGCGCCACGTCTCGCCGACCCCGAGTTCCTCGGCAGCCTCGCGCATCACCCACTCGGCCGGCCCGCCACACGGATTGGTCACCACCCCGAGCATCCGGGAAGCGGTCTCGTAGTGCGGCGCGAGCTCGTCCTGCCAGTCGGTGATCCCGGCCCACTGGCGATCGCGGAAGAAGGGAGCGGGCGGGACATACAGGGTGTTGGCGTAGTTGAGCGAGCCACCGCCGACCCCCGCCCCGGCGAGGATGAGCACATCATCGAGCTTGTGAATCCGTTGCACCCCAAAGCATTTGAGCACCGGCGCCCAGAGGAAGCGCCGCAGATCCCAGTTGGTGCGCGCGAAATCCTCGTCCGCGAACCGCCGACCGGCCTCAAGCACGAGCACTCGGTAGCCCTTCTCCGCGGCCCGCAGCGCGGCCACCGAGCCGCCGAACCCCGACCCGATCACCACGACGTCATAGTCCACGCTGACTCCTGCCTCGGAACGCACCCGCCGATCGTGATGCCCCCGCCCGCCCCGGTCAAGGAATGACTCGGGCCGGACACCTCAGCCGCGAGAAGTCAGGGTGAGAACGCTGGCCTCCGGGCGGCAGGCAAAGCGAACCGGGGCATAGGGGGAGGTGCCCAGGCCAGCGGAGACGTGCAGGTATGCGGCATCCTCCGGCGCGGCCGACGAGGGCGCATCACCGGCACCCGGCCACCAGCGCGAGAGTCCCTTCGCCCGCGAGCGGTCGAGATCGCAGTTGGTGACCAGGGAGCCATACCAGGGCAGGCAGAGCTGGCCGCCGTGCGTGTGACCGGCGATGATCGCATCGACGCCGTCGCTCGCCATCGCATCAAGCACCCTCAGATAGGGCGCATGGCACACGCCGAGGAAGAGGTCCGTGCCCGGCGAGCGGGGGCCGGCGACCTCGGCATACCGATCCCGGTCCAAGTGTGGATCGTCGACCCCGACGAACTCGATCTCCAGTCCCTTGACCTGCAGCCGCCCGCGGGCATTGTCCAGATCCAGCCAGCCCGCATCCTGCGTGAACGACCGGATCAGGTCCTCGGTGAGCAGTCGGTGCTCGTCCTGGAGTTCGACGCGGGAGTCGGGCAGCAGATAGCGGCCGGGATTCTTGGCTTTCGGCCCGTAATAGTCGTTGGAGCCCAAGGCGAAGACGCCCGGTATGTCGTAGAGCGGCTCCAGCGCCCGCACCGCCTCCGGCACCGCGCGCTCGTGCGCCAGGTTGTCGCCGGTATTGATGACCAGATCGGGCTTAAGCTCGGCCAGCCGCCGCACCCAGGCGATCTTGCGCCCCTGACCAGGCACCAGGTGCATATCGCTCATCTGCACCACGGTCAGCGGGTCGGCGCCGGCGGGCAGCACCGGCAGGGTGAAGCGCCGCAGCACGAACGCATTGCGTTCGATCACGCTCGCGTAGGCCAGTCCGGCCGCCCCGAGCGCGCCGAGTCCGGTGATCGAGCGAAGGATCGGATGCATCTGCCCAGTCTCTCAGGCAAGCGATTAATCTCGCGGACGCCTGGGACACTGGCCGTATGACGGTCACCAAGGCACAGCTCCAGTCCGACCTGCACGAGGCGATGCGCGCCCGCGACAGGGTGCGGTCCGCGACGCTGCGGATGGCGCTCACCGCGATCACCACCGCCGAAGCCGCGGGCGCCCATCACGACCTGAGCGCCGACGAGGTCCAGGCGGTGCTGACTAAGGAGGCTAAGAAGCGGCGTGAAGCCGCAACGGCATACGAGCAGGCCGGACGCCCGGAACTCGCGGCCACGGAGAACGGCGAACTCGCGGTCCTGCAGGACTACCTGCCCCAGCAACTCGACGAGGCCGCCATCACTGAATTGGTCGACGCGGCCATCGCCGAGACCGGCGCCACCGGGCCCGCGCAGATGGGCCAAGTCATGAAGGCGGTGCAGCCCAAGATCGCCGGACGCGGCGACGGTGGCGCGGTTGCCGCCATCGTCAAGCAACGACTGACGCGCTGACGTCGCCGCCCTGTCCGCTGTGGCCCGGGGCTGTGCTGGCCCGGGCGATGCGGTCCCCGGTCGACTCAGCCCCGGCCCTCGGTGGTTGCCGGACTAGCCCCGGGGCGTCAAAGTCCCGGTTGGCTTGGGCTTCGGCGTCGTCGGCTTGGGCGTCGTCGGTTTCGGCGTGGACGACGTCGTGGGTGCCGGGGTGCTCGACGCGGAGCTCGAACTGGACGTGGATGAAGAGGTCGGGCGGTTCGACGTCGGGGGTGGCGGCGGGGGCGGGACGTAGCCGGTCGAGGTCAGCAGGGTGATGGTCGTACCCCGAGCCGCGGTGCCAGAGGGAGCGGTGCCCCCGACCAGACCCGCCGGGATTGTCGACTGGATAGTCCCGCCCACGACCGCGTCAAAGCCGGCGGAGCGCAGGATCGCCGTGGCATCGGCGACAGATCGACCGGCGACACTGGGGACCCCGACCTGGTCGCCGTAAAGAATCTTGTAGTCGACCGCCGGGAAGGACTCGATCGGCATCCCTTGGGTGACAAACCCCATGATCCGACCCCAGAGCGGCGCCGCGATCGTCCCACCGAAGACGCTGCCGTAATACACGCCACCGATGTTGATCCCGTCCATTTCCTTCTGCTGGATCGGAGTGCCGACGTATACCGCCGTCGCCAGTTGCGGGGTGTACCCGACGAACCACGACTGAGCGTGCCCTTCGTGGGTTCCCGTCTTGCCCGCGGCGGGCCGGCCGATTCCGGCGGCCGTGCCGGTACCCCCGGAGATGACGCCGCGCAGGAGTTCATCGGCACCGGCGGCGATCTTCGGGTCGAGCACCTGCTTGCACTTGGGGGCCGGCAGCTTGATCTTCTTGCCGGCCGCGGTGGTGATGGACTCGATGGGGGTCGGGGGGCACCACTTCCCATTGGCCGCGATGGTCGCGTACACATTCGCCAGCGTGAGCGGCGGCATCGACCCCGACCCAAGGACCAGGTTGGACGGTGCCGGCTGCACCTTCTTCCCGTTCCCGTCGAAGGCCCCCATCCGGCTCCACATCTCGCCGACCTTGCAGCCGCCGAGCGAGATCATGGTCGCGGCGAATGCGGTGTTCACTGAGTTCGCGGTGGCCTCGCGGAAGGACATCGTTGGGCCCGCCGTGGTGTAGTCATTCCGCACCCGCCACGGGTCGGCGCTGCTGCATTCGTCCCGATAGACGGTGGGCTCGAAAACGTAGGCCTGGCTTTGTGCGGGGCCGGCACCCGGGGCGGGGACAACCCCATTGACCGGCATCCCCGACTCAAGCGCGGTGAGCAGGGTGAAGACCTTCGCCGTCGACCCGATCGGGAAGCCGAGAGTGCCGCCATACGCCATGGGTACGACCCAGCTCTGGGTCGTGCGGGCCAGGGAGGACTTCTGGTCCTTGGTTTGGCCGTACTCGGAGGTCTGCACCATCGAGAGCACCTTGCCGGTGCCCGGCTCGACGATCGCGGACGCGGCGCCCACGCCGGAGCTGTCCCCGGTCGGGACGCGGGAGGTCAGCATCTTGAAGATCGGCTGCTGCCACGAGCCGCGCAGCGTGGTCTTGATCCGCAGCCCCCCCCGGTTGATCGCCAGCGTGCGCTCGTCGACGTTCTTGCCCAGCGCCGGCAGCGTCTTGAGGTAGGCGATCACGTAATTGCAGAAGTACGGCTCGGAGCTGCGGTCACAGGTCCCGCCCTCGTTCTCGCGGATCCGCAGCATGTCCTTGACCTTGATCTTCTTCGCTGCGGCGGCCTCGGTCTTGTTGATCATCCCGAGGCGGAGCATTCGGTCCAACACCAGGTCCCGGCGCTCCTGTGCGGCCTTGGGGTTGCGACGCGGGTCGGCGGTGCCGGGGCTCTGCACCACGCCAGCCAGGGTCGCCGCCTGGCTCAGGTTCAGGTCCTTGGCATTGACATTGAAGTAGTGGCGCGCGGCGGCCTCAATGCCATACGCCTGGTCGCCGTAATACGCGAGGTTGAGATAACCGGTGAGAATCTGCTTCTTGGTCATCTGCTTTTCGACCTGCATGGCCAGCGCGATTTCACGCAGCTTGCGGGCGTAATTGACCTCGACCGCGGCCGCGGCGGCGTCCTCATCACCCTTCTTGAGCGCCTCATTCTGCAAGGTCAGCTTGACGTACTGCTGCGTCAGTGAGGAGCCACCCTGGGTGGAATTGCCCGCTGCATTATTGAAGAAGGCACGCGCGGTGCCGCGCACATCCAGCGCCCCGTGCTCATAGAAGCGGCTGTCCTCAATCGCCAACTGCGCCTTCTGCATGATCGGCGCGACCTGGCTGAGCTTCACCACGATCCGGTTCTGGTCGTAGGGCGTGGCGATCAGCTTGCCCTCGGCGTCCCGGATCTGCGACTGCTCCGACAGGCCCGTTGTGTCGAATGTGGTGTCGATGGTGTCGAAGGCCGCGATCGACTTGGTGGTCGTCGAGCCCATCACCCCCACGGCCGGCATCAGCACCCCGGCGGCGAGCAGCCCCATCGCCACGCTCACGGCGAGGAAGGCGGCCACGAGGGAAAACAGGTGCGGCATTGACGCACGATCGGGGCGCACTGGCATGGAGGTCAGGGTAACCCGCATACCTGACAACCCGATCGTCTCGCCGCGCGTCTGGGTTACCCGGATGCCGCGGCACATGCTCCCCGCCCCGGGGGGCCCGCGGGCGCCCGCGGGCGCCCGCGTGCCGCGCACGCGCTCACGGGAGGGAGCTGGGTGCCAGGATGAGTTTGCTGGCTCGCGTCGATATCGGTGATGGACCGGAGAATTGGGCCGCGCAAGGCGCATGCGTGACCAATGATCCCGACGCCCTATTCGTGCGCGGCAAGACACAACATGACGCCAAGGCCGTATGCCGTGAGTGCCCCGTCATCCGGCAGTGCCTCGCCGACGCCTTGGATAACCGCATCGAGTTCGGGGTATGGGGTGGGCTCACCGAACGCGAACGCCGCGCCCTGCTGCGCCGCTACCCCCGAGTCCGCTCCTGGCAGGCCCGCTTGGTGCTCGGCCAGGCCGACTGACCCGACGCGCCGAACTCAGTCGGCGAGAGCCGCCCCGACCGACCGCAGGCCGTTGATGTCGTGGATATCCCGGGCGGCAGCGGGCACTTGAGTCAGCGCGACCCCTGGGTGCGAAGTGGCGAACCGGGCGATGTGCGCCTGGTGGCGTTCGGCATTCGCCGACAGTTCCGCGTGCAGCCGCAAGAGACCCGCGCTCGCTGACGACTTGGGACTGCCGCTTTCCAAGACCTCGGCCGCATCCTCGGCGCGTACCCGGCTGAGGGCTCCGGCGACATTCTGGACCCGGTTGACCACGACGCCGGCCAGCGGCATCGCCTCCCGGACCAGTCGGTCGGTGAAGAACGCCGCCTCGCGCAGCGCATCGCGCTCGGGCGCGGCGACCACGACGAATGCCGTTTCCTGGTCCTTGAGCAGGGCATAGGTCTGGTCCGCGCGCTCCCGGAAGCCACCGAACATGGTGTCCATCGCGGCGACGAAGGTCTGCACGTCGCGCAGCAAGTCACCACCCAGCACCTTGGTCATCACCCCCATGGCCATGGTCATGGTCGCCCCGACCGCCTTGACGTAGGCCTTGCCTCCCGCCTTCGCCGGCGCCATCAGCACCCGGATGAGGCGGCCGTCGAGGAAGGACCCGAGTCGCTTGGGAGCATCGAGGAAGTCCAGCGCCGAGCGGGACGGTGGGGTGTCGACCACGATGAGATCCCACCGACCGTCGGCCTCGCTCTGGGCGCGCAACTGCCCGAGCTTCTCCATCGCCATGTATTCCTGGGTGCCCGCAAAAGAGGAGGAGACCGCGACATAAAACGGATTGGCGAGGATCTGGGCGGCCTTTTCCGGGCTGGCGTGCGCTTCCACGACCTCATCAAAGGTCCGCTTCATGTCGAGCATCATCGCGTCGAGGCTGCCGCCATTGGCCGGGTCCACTCCGGAGACCGGGCGGGGGGTGTTATCCAGGGCGGTCAGCCCGAGCGATTGCGCCAGCCGCAGCGCCGGGTCGATGGTCAGCACGACGACCCGGCGGCCCTGGTCGGCGGCGCGCAGCCCGAGCGCCGCAGCGGTAGTCGTCTTGCCGACCCCACCGGAGCCGCAGCAGACGATGATCCGCTTGCTGCGGTCGGCCAGCAGGGCGTCGAGGTCGAGTTCCACCGTGCGCGGGCGGCCCATTACACCATCCCCTGGGTATGCAGTTCGTCAGCCAGCACGCCGATGCCACCGCGGTCCAGGCCCTCGCTGAGCGCGGGGAGGTAATAGACCTGGCGGCCGCGGTCCTGGATGCGCTGGTCTTGCTCGGCCTGCAGATCCAGCCGCTGGAGGTGGTCGTTCGCTTCGGCGAGCAGCACCTCGGTGATGGCCTCGGAGTCGGGGACTCCGGCGGTGGCCAGGTCCGCGGTCAGCGCAGTCGTGAACTTCTTGCCGGCACCGGCGGAGAGGGCATCCAGGTCCGGGTCGCCGAGGATCGGGTCGCGGACTTGGTTGACCACGACCGCGCCGAGGGGCAATGACATCCGGTCGAGTTCGTCGAGCGCATCGAGGCACTCCTGCACCGGCATCTCCTCGAGCAGGGTGACCAGGTGCACGGCCGTCGCCCGGCTTTGCAGCAGCGCGGTGATCGAATCGGCCTGGCCCTTGATCGGACCCACTCGGGCGACCTCGGCGAGTTCCTCGTTGACCCCGAGGAAGCGGGCGATCCGCCCGGTGGGCGGGGCGTCGAGGACGACCGCGTCATACGTCGGGGCGGCATTGCGGCCGCGCCCGGAGGTGCGCCCTACGGCCTCATAGACCTTGCCGATGAGCAGGACGTCGCGCACACCCGGGGCAATCGTGGTGGCGAAGTCGGTGGCGCCGACCTTGTCCAGCAGCGAACCGGCTCGCCCGAGCTTGTAGAAACGCTGCAGGTAGTCCAGTAGCGCGGCCTTGGGCTGGACCGCCATACCCCACAGGCTGCCGCCGGACGGGTCCTCGAGGATCAGGGTCTCGGCGTGCGGCAGCGGCGGGATGTCGAAGGTCTGGCTGATGCCTTGGCGTTCCTCGACCTCGGCCAGCAGGACCTTTTTGCCCTGCCGAGCCAGCGCCACGCTCAGCGCAGCGGCGACGGTCGTTTTGCCGGTGCCGCCTTTGCCCGTGACCACGTGTAAGCGGACGCCGGAGGCGGGGGAATAGCCGGTCACAGCGACAAGCCTAAATGCGCCCGGGGTGCGGCATCGGTGCGAGCAGGTGTGACACAAACCGCGCGTCGTCGGTCGGGGTGGATAGGGTCGCGACCATGACCCGCTGGGAATACGCCACCGTCCCCTTGCTCGTCCACGCCACCAAGCAGATCCTCGACAACTGGGGTACTGATGGCTGGGAATTGGTCCAGGTTGTGCCCGGGCCCGACGGCAATGGGCTCGTCGCCTACTTCAAGCGCCCCGTCGAGTGACCCGATCCGTTAAGGAGCCCCGTATGTCCGCAGTTGAAGACCGCCTGTCCGAGCTCGGCGTCACCGTCCCCGATGTGGTTCCGCCGGTGGCCACCTATATCCCCGCGCTGCGCAACGGTGACCTGGTGTACACCTCGGGCCAGTTGCCCATGGTGTCCGGCTCCATGGCCGCCACCGGCGTGGTCGGCGAGGGTGAGGGCCAGGTCTCCCCGGAGCAGGCCAAGGAGTTGGCCCGCATCTGTGCGATCAACGCCATCGCCGCCGTGAAGTCGGTCATCGGTGACCTGGACCAGGTCACCCGCGTGGTGAAGGTCGTCGGGTTCGTTGCCAGCGATCCCTCCTTCACCGGTCAGCCCGCCGTGATCAATGGCGCCAGTGACCTCCTCGGCGCCGCCTTCGGCGACGCCGGAGTGCACGCCCGCTCGGCCGTCGGCGTCGCGTCCCTCCCGCTGGGCGCTCCGGTCGAGGTCGAGATCATCGTCGCCGTCGCCTGATCGCCCGTATGCCGCAGCGCACCTTCCCGATGGCCGTCACCGGCGAGCTGGCCGAGCGGTATGCCGCCTGGGTCGACGCACCCGACGCGGGCGCGCGGGCCAAGCTCGCCGCCACGGTGATGCTGGTGCGCGACGGCGCTGCTGGGGTGGAAGTGTTCGTCCAGCGACGGGTGGCGTCCATGGCGTTTGCCGCGCGGCGCGTGGTCTTCCCCGGCGGCAGTGTTGATCCGGGTGATCACGGGCCGCTGCCGTGGGCCGGGCCATCGCTCGCCGACTGGGCGGGCGTTCTCGACGCCCCGGTCGAGGTGGCGAATGCGCTGGTCAGCGCCGCCATCCGGGAACTCTTCGAAGAGGCGGGCGTGCTGCTGGCCGGGCCGGACGGCCATACCGTGCTCGGGGCGGCGCGCGAGGATGTGCGCCTGGCTCGCCAGCGCGTCTTGGCCCGGCAGGCCGGGCTCGGCGCCATCTTCGGCGAACTCGGGCTGGTCGCCCGCACCGATCTGCTCGGGTATGCGGCGCATTGGATTACCCCCGAGGTCGAGCCGCGACGCTACGACACGCACTTCTTCACCGCCCTGCTGCCGCCGGCGCAGGAGGCGGATGGGGGAACCACCGAGGCGGAATCCGCCGAATGGGCGCGGCCGGCCGACCTCCTGAGCGACGCCGACGATGTGCTCATGCCGCCGACGCGGGTCTGCCTGGAAATGCTGGCCTCGGCGGACTCCGCTGCCGAAATCGTCGCTCGGCGCGCGCCGGTGCCCGCGGTCAAGCCGCGACCGGTCCCGCACGCCGGAGGCTGGGGCATGCAGGCGGACCTGCCATGACCGGGTGCCGGCGCGACCGGATCAACCGTCAGGAGAAGAGATGAGCGGCCCACCCGCCTCAAGCGCGATGCCATGGAGCGGCGGGGTCATCACACCGCACGCGACCTGCATCCTCGCTCCGAACCCGGGCCCGATGACCCTCGACGGGACCAACACCTGGGTGGTGATGAGCCCGAGCGCCGACGAAGCGATCGTTGTGGACCCAGGGCCGCGGCTGCGCGAGCACCTCGAGGCGGTGGCGGGTTTTGTCGCGGGCCGGCAGGCGCGAGTGGTGGCCACCGTGCTGACCCACGGTCACCCCGACCATGCGGACGGGGCCCAAGAGTTCGCGGAACTGACCGGTTCCCCGATCCGCGCTGTTGGCCGCGGTCACGACGACCTGGCCGATGGGGATGTGCTGCGGGCGGGTCCGGTCGAGCTGCGCGTGGTGGCGACCCCCGGGCATACCGCGGACTCGGTGTCCTTCGTGCTCGACGCCGACTCCGCCCTGCTCACCGGAGACACGGTCCTGGGGCGGGGCACCACCGTGGTCGCCCACCCCGATGGTGAGCTCGCGGCATACCTGGACTCACTGGAACGGATCCGAGAACTCGTCGGCGGCGGATCGGTGGCCACGATCCTGCCCGGGCACGGCCCGATGGTGCCGGATGCGGCGGCCATGGTCGCCTTCTATCAGCAGCACCGGCGCGAGCGGCTCGAGCAGGTGCGCCAAGCGCTCGCTGACGGCGCCGAGGGAGTTGACGACGTCCTCAACGCCGTCTATGCCGAGCTACCCGCGGAGGTATGGCCGGCGGCGCGCCTGTCGATCGCCGCGCAGCTCGACTATCTCGCCGCCGCCGACTGACCGGGCCGTCCCCGGTATGCCGGCTTGCCGCCGTATGCCGCGTCAGGCCCCCGCGCGCTTCTGCAGGCGCTCAAGGTTGAGCAGCAGCACGGCCCGGGCTTCCAGGCGGATCCAGCCGCGGGTGACGAAGTCGGCAAGCGCCTTGTTGACGGTCTCCCGGGAGGCGCCGACGAGCTGGGCGAGTTCCTCCTGAGTGAGGTCGTGGGCAACCAGCGTGCCCTCCTCGACCGGGCGGCCGAACCGCTGGGAGAGATCCAGCAGTGCCTTGGCCACGCGACCGGGGACATCGGTGAAGACCAGGTCAGCCAAGGATTCATTGGTCCGGCGCAGCCGGCGCGCCAGGGCAGCCAGCAGGGTGAGGGCGGCCTGGGGCCGGTCCGCCAGGAAGCTGCGCAGCGCCTCCGAGCCGAGTCCCACCAGTTGTGTCTCCGCGATCGCGGTGGCGGTGCCGGTGCGCGGGCCGGGATCAAAGAGGCTCAATTCGCCGAACATCTCGCCGGGCCCGAGGATTGCCAGCAGGTTCTCGCGGCCGTCGGGGCTCGTGCGGCCGAGCTTCACCTTGCCGTCGGCGATCACATAAAGCCGGTCACCCGGGTCGTGCTCATGGAAGAGCACGTCGCCGCGATCCATCTGGACGGGCGTCATCGTCGCGAGCAGATCCTTGACGGCCTGCTCATCGAGACCCGCGAAAAGGGGAGAACGGCGCAATACGTCGAGGTCCACCTTGCAGAGTGTGCCATGCCCGCCGCGGGCCTGCCGGGAGACAGCAAAGCTGTCCCGGAAGTGGGAGATTCCGGGCGCGGTCGGGTGGTTCAGCCGCATCTGCGTGGTGCATAAGGTGGTCGGGTGAAGGCTCCGGAAACCCCCTTGGCGCGGACCCGGCGGGCGCGCCGGATGTACCGGGAGTTGGCGCAGTTCTACCCCTACGCCCACTGCGAGTTGGATTATCAGACCCCGTTGCAACTGCTGGTGGCGACGATCCTGTCGGCGCAGACCACGGATGTCGGGGTCAACAAGGTGACGCCCACCCTATTTGCGCGCTATCCCGACGCCGCGGCCTACGCCGCCGCTGACCGCGCCGAACTCGAGGCGATCATCACCCCGACCGGCTTCTTTCGCGCCAAGGCCGATTCCCTGATCAAGCTCGGTGCCGCCCTGGAAGAACGCTTCGGCGGCGAGGTGCCCGCGCGGTTGGCCGATCTGGTGACCTTGCCCGGGGTGGGGCGCAAGACCGCGAATGTGGTGCTCGGCAATGCATTCGGTGTCCCCGGGATCACCGTGGACACCCATTTCGGCCGGCTGGTGCGCCGATTCGAGTGGACGCAGGAGGAGGACCCGGTCAGGGTCGAGGCCGCCATCGGTGAGCTCATCCCCCGCAAGGAGTGGACCATGCTCTCCCACGTCCTGATCTTTCACGGCCGGCGCATCTGCCACGCCAAACGTCCGGCGTGCGGTGCCTGCCCGGTGGCCCGGTCGTGCCCGTCCTACGGCATCGGCGAGACCGACCCGGAGAAGGCACTCAAGCTGCGCAAATACGAGCTGGCCCCCGGTGCCACCCCGGTCGTCGCCGGGGTGGCCGGGCCGAGTGCGGACCTGCCGGTCCGATGACCTCGGCGCGGGAGATGCCCGAATGGTTGCGGGCGCTGCCGGGGCGGGTGTTGCAGTTGGGGGAGAGCCATTTCACCCGCTACCCGCCGCCGCCGAAACCCGCGCGGACGGCCGCGGTACTCATTCTCTTCGGGCCGCACCCGCTCGGTGGTGAGGATGTGGTGCTCACGCAGCGGGGGAGTTCGCTGCGCAGCCATGCCGGTCAGGTGTCCTTCCCAGGCGGGCGCATCGACCCGGGTGACGACGGACCCCGAGGTGCGGCCTTGCGCGAAGCCGAGGAAGAGGTCGGCGTGATCCCGGCCGGGGTCGACATCGTGGGAGATCTGCCGCCGCTCTATTTGTCGCCGAGCGCGAATGCGGTGACCCCCGTCCTGGCCTGGTGGCGGGAGCCGTCCGAGGTCACCGTGATCAGCGATATCGAAGTGGAGCGCGTGGTACGGGTGCCCGTGGCGGCGCTCGTGGACCCGGCCAACCGCTTCACGGTCACCACCCCGATCGGCTACGCCAGCCCCGGGTTCGACGTCGCCGGCCTGTTCGTATGGGGCTTCACCGCCACCCTGCTCTCGGAGCTTCTCGAGCTGGCCGGTCTGGCTCGCCCCTGGGACCCCTCGGTCGAACGCCCCCTGCCCGCGCAGCAGTGGCGGCGCTGAGCTGAGGCGGTTCTGAGCTGAGGCAGTGCTGAGTTCACGCGGTGGCCGGCAACGGCGCTTCACCGGGATAGCGCACCCCGATCTGCGCGCGGATCTCGTCCATGACCGTCATGATCGCGATGGTGTCGTCCAGCGGCAGGTAGTCCGTCTCGGTCCGACCCTCGTGCAGGCACCGAGCGGCCTCCGCCGCCTCATACCGGAACCCATGCGGCTCGTTGGCCGGTGGATCCCAACGGTCGATCTCCTCGCCATTCGGTCCGCGCAGGACCACCGAGTTCGGCTGATAGAACTCGCCCGCGATCTCCACCCGTCCCTTGTCCCCGGCGATCAAGGCTGTGGTGGGGGTCTTCGCGCCCATCGTTGTGCTGAGGACCGCGTGTGCCCCGGCCGAGTTGGTGGCCAGCACGCTCGTGGTGAGATCCACGCCCTCGGGAGTGAGAGTGCCCTGCGCCCGCAGCCCGGTCAGCGAACCGAGCACCAGGTGCGCAAAGGACACCGGGTAGATACCGAGATCGAGCAACGCACCGCCGGCCAGTTCGGGGTCCGACAGGCGCCGGGGTCCATCGGGCCAGAGGGGCTGGCCGTGATCGGCGGCCACGGATCGGATGGTCCCCAGTTGGCCGTTCGCGACGATCTGCCGCACGATGTCGTAGTGCGGTAGGAAGCGCGACCACATCGCCTCGATGCACAGCAGCCCACGCTCCCGGGCGGTCTGCACGACCTCCCGGGCCTCGGGCGCGTTGCGAGTGAAGGACTTCTCGACCAACACCGGTTTGCCGGCCGTCAACGCCAAGAGCGCGTGCTCATGGTGCTCGGAGTGCGGGGAGGCGACATAGACGATGTCGACGTCATCGGCCGCCACGAGCTCGGCGTAACTGCCCACCCCACGGCCGACGCCGTGCTCAGCGGCGAAGGCGTCGGCCCGGCCCTGGTCCCGGCTGCCGACCACGGTGACGGAGCCGCGGGTGCCGTGGCGCACGGCATACGTGAAGGCACCAGCGATCGACCCGGCCCCGAGGATGCCCCACCGCACGGGTGGGGCATCCATCGGGTCCGGGACCCGGCTGGCGGGGAGTCGGGTCACCGGCGCAGGCTCACTTGGCGGCCAGCAGCTTGGCGTTCTGCAGGATGCGGTCGGCGGAGGCCGGCCGCTGCGCGTTGGCCCGGGCCGGCAGGAAGCCGTTCTCCGCGGTGTGCGCCGGCTTGGTGCGGGCGGTCAACCAGGCGCGGAAGAAGGAATCCAGGTCCTGCCCGGAGATCCGCTCGGCGAGCGAGGTGAACTGGGCAATGGAGCCATTGCCGTACTGGTGCGAGGAGGTCCAGGTCTGCAGGATCTGCGTCAACTTCTCCTCGCCCACCCGGTTGCGCAAGGCCGCGAGGGTCATCCCGCCACGCAGGTAGACCTGCCACGAGAACTCCTGGCGCGGGCCCGGGTTGGAGATCGGCAGCTGCCAGAACGTGGGCTCCCCGCTGAACGACTGGTAGTTCTCCTCGAGGAGCTGGTTGGTGGTGCCCTCGCCGTGCTTGTCCGACCAGAGGAATTCGGCGTACGTGGCGAAGCCCTCGTTGAGCCAGATGTCACGCCAGTTGCGCACGCTGACCGAGTCGCCGAACCACTGGTGGGCCATCTCGTGGACCACGACGTAGATATTGCTCCCGCCGCCCCAGAAGTCGACCGTAGATCA
>CAKZIH010000005.1 GCA_936931335.1 uncultured Nostocoides sp.
CGCGCAGCACGCCGGCGGTGCCCGGATCGTGCTCAAGCGCGAGGACCTCAACCACACCGGCTCCCACAAGATCAACAATGTGCTCGCGCAGGCGCTGCTGACCAAGCGCATGGGCAAGACCCGGATGATCGCGGAGACCGGGGCCGGCCAGCACGGCGTGGCCACCGCCACCGCCGCCGCCCTGATGGGGCTGGACTGCACCATCTATATGGGCAAGGTGGACACCGAACGCCAGGCGCTCAATGTCGCCCGGATGCGCATCCTCGGTGCCGAGGTGGTCGCCGTCGAGCACGGCAGCTCCACCCTCAAGGACGCGATCAACGAGGCCCTGCGCGACTGGGTGACGAATGTTGAGCACACCCACTACTGCCTGGGCACGGTCACTGGCCCGCATCCCTTCCCGGAGATGGTCCGCGACTTCCACGAGGTCATCGGCCGCGAGGCCCGGGCCCAGGTCCTCGAGCTGACGGGACGGCTGCCCGACGCCGTCGTCGCCTGCGTGGGCGGCGGCTCGAACGCCATGGGGATCTTCCACCGCTTCATCGACGATGCCGATGTGCGGCTGATCGGCGTGGAAGCCGGGGGAGAGGGCATCGAATCCGGTCGGCACGCCGCCCGCTTCGCCACCGCCGAGCCGGGCGTACTGCACGGCGCGATGAGCTACCTCATGCAGGACGCGGATGGCCAGACCGTGGAATCGCACTCGGTGAGCGCCGGCCTGGACTACCCGAGTGTGGGGCCGGAGCATGCATACCTGCAGGACACCGGCCGCGCCGAATACCGCTATGCCACCGATGAGCAGGCGATGGAGGCATTCCGTTTGCTGTGCCGCACCGAGGGCATCATCCCCGCGCTGGAATCCGCGCACGCCCTCGCCGGGGCGCTCGAGGTCGGACGGGAATTCGGCCCCGACGGGCTGATCCTGGTCAACCTCTCCGGCCGCGGTGACAAGGACATGCATACCGCGGCCACCTGGTTCGGTCTGGTCGACGACGCCGCGCCCAGCCCGACCCCGGCCGCCACCCAGGACGGTGGCGCCGAAGTCGAAGGCGTTGACCCCACAGCGGGAGTGCAGGCATGAACACTGAGCTCACTTCGGATGGCGGGCACCACGGCCGTATGCCGCACCCCGGCTCCGCCGAGGTCCTCGCCGCCTGTCGGGCCGAGGGCCGGGCGGCGCTCATCGGCTATCTGCCGGTGGGATACCCCGATCTGCCCACCTCATTGCGCGCGATGGAGGTGCTCGTCGAAAACGGCTGCGATGTGGTCGAGGTCGGGGTGCCCTATAGCGACCCGCTGATAGATCGGAAGAGCACACGTCA
>CAKZIH010000006.1 GCA_936931335.1 uncultured Nostocoides sp.
TTTGCCGGTGGCGATGTCACAGAAGTCGCAGCGCCGGGTGCACACCTCGCCGCCGATGAGGAAGGTGGCCTCGCGGTCCTCCCAGCATTCGAAGATATTGGGGCAGCTGGCTTCCTGGCAGACGGTATGCAGCCCCTGGCCCTTGACCAGGGAGTTGACCGCGGCATACTCCGGCCCCATGGTCGCCGTGGTGCGAATCCAGCTCGGCTTGCGTTCGATCGGGGTCTCGGCGTTGCGCGCCTCGACTCGCAGCAGCCGGCGGCCTTCCGGAGCAATGGTCACGGACACCACTCTACGTCCGGCGTGCCGAGCGGCGCCGGGCGCGGCCTCACGCGGGGCCCAGGACGTCGCTCAGGTGCTCCTCGGCAGACGGGAGGATGTCGGCGACCGTGATCGGGCGGCCGGCTTCCCGAGTCAGCGAGCTCACCCCGGCATCGGCGATCCCGCACGGGATGATCACGTCCGCCCAGGACAGGTCCGGGTCGGCATTCAGCGCGAAACCGTGCATGGTCACCCCGTGGCTCACCCGGACGCCGATGGCGCCGAGCTTGCGGTCCGGGCCGCGGGAGTCGGCGGTGACCCAGACGCCGCTGCGCCCCTCGACCCGGGTCACCGCCACACCGACATCGGCGCAGACCCGGATCATCATTTCCTCCAAGCGGCGCACGTGCGCAACCACATCGATGGGGTCGGGTAGGCGGACGATCGGGTAGCCGACGAGCTGTCCCGGCCCGTGCCAGGTGATCTTGCCCCCGCGGTCGACATCGATGACCGGGGTGCCGTCGCTGGGCCGCTCGTGCGGCAGGGTGCGCTTGCCGGCCGTATAGACCGCGGCGTGCTCCAAGAGCAGCACCGTGTCCGGGAGGTCCCCGGCGACGACCGCTGCGTGCACCTCGCGCTGGTGCGCCCAGGCCTGCTCGTAGTCGACAAAGCCGGGCTCGAATCCGAGGTGCTCCACGCGCATACCGCCAACGTACTCCCCGGCACTCACCCGGGGTCGGCGGTTAGGGTGGCGACAGTTCCCCTAGGCCCCGCAAAGGACGTGCGTATGGCGTTGCTCACCGCCGACTTCTTCTCCGAGAGCCTGCGGGTGGGGACCTCGATGACCGTCGTATTGCCCCAGCCGACCACCGAGCAGGTCGGTGTCGCGGGGGGTGGGGTGGCGAGCGACTTCCCGCTGGTCTATCTGCTGCACGGGCTCTCGGACGATCACACGGCATGGCTGCGCTACACCAGCGTGGAGCGCTACGCCGAGGCCCGCGGTCTGGCGGTCGTCATGCCGGCGGTACACCGCAGTTTCTACGCCGACGAGCGCCATGGCCATGCCTATTGGACGTTCATCTCGGAGGAACTGCCCGCGATCGTCGCGAACTTCCTTCGGGTCAGCACCGACCCGGCCCGCACCTTCGTCGCGGGCTTGTCGATGGGCGGCTATGGCGCGATGCGCCTGGCGTTGACCCACCCCCACCGGTATGCCGCCGCCGCCAGTCTGTCGGGGGCGCTGGACATCGCCGGTCTGCTGGCCGAGGGCGACCGGTTCGAGTTGTTGCACCGGGTGTATGGCGGTCAGGTCAGCCCCCAGGAGGACCTGCTGCAACTCGTCGGGCAGGCCACGGTCATACCGCCGCTGTGGATCGGCTGCGGCACCGAGGACGAATTGCTCGCGGCGAATGACCGTTTCCTGGCGGCCACGCGGGCGGCAGGCTGTCGAGTCACCCAGCACTATGGGCCCGGTGAGCACGAGTGGGGGCTGTGGGATGCCCAACTGCCAGAGGTCTTTGACTTCTTCCTCACCACCATGGCTGACGTCGGCGGGTCACGGTGAGCCGCCCGGAGGGTGGGGCGCACCGGGCCAGGGCGAACGTGCCCGGCATGCGGCGAGTCCGGTTGCTTGCGTTGCTGGTGGTCCTGGGCTGGCTCGCCGTCGCTGCCGGCGGCGGGCAACTGGTGGGCCGGCTCGGCGAGGTACAGAAGAACGACAACGCCTCCTTCGTGCCGGCCAGCGCGGAATCCACGCAAGTCGGTAATCTCCTGCCGCGCTTCACCGACACAACGGCGCTGCCCTATTTGGTGATCCTGGAGGGCGAAGGCCCGCTCACCCCCGCCACGCGAACCGCGGCCGCCACTTTCGTCGAGCGCATCCCGGATCTCCCGCTGACCGGTCTGGGTGGGCAGCAGACGGTCGGGGAATTCCTGAGTGGGCAGATCAGCCCACCCATTCCCAGTGCCGACGGACGCGCCATGCTCATCAGCGTCCCGCTGGACGCGGACCGGGCCGACGACACGATCAATGGCTCAAGCCCGCTCTACGAGACGGCGGGCGCGCTGCGCGCCGCGGTGCAGGCCGACCTGCAGGACACCGGCGTGCGCGCCTATGTGACCGGGCCGGGCGGTTTCCTCGCGGACTTCATCACGATTTTCGACGGGATCGACGGCAAGCTGCTCGGGGTGGCCCTGGTGGTCGTGCTGGTCATCCTGCTCGTTGTCTATCGCAGCCCGATCCTGCCGTTCGCCGTCCTGCTCAGCGCGGTCTTCGGCCTCAGCCTGGCCGCGCTCGCCGTCTACCCGCTGGCCAAACGCGGTGCCATCGACCTCAGTGGGCAGTCCCAAGGGATCATGTTCATCCTGGTCGTCGGGGCGGCGACCGACTATGCGCTGCTGCTCGTGAGCCGTTACCGCGAAGCGCTGCATGACACCGACTCGGCCTGGACGGCCATGCGGGCGGCCTGGCGCGGTGCGGTAGAGCCGATCCTGGCCAGCGGCGCCACGGTGATTCTCGGCCTGTTGTGCCTGCTGCTGTCCACCCTGGGCAGTACCGCCGGCCTGGGACCGGTGGGTGCGCTGGGGGTGGCCGGCGCGGTTGCCGCCTCTCTGACCTTCCTGCCGGCGATCCTGCTGCTGATGGGCCGTCGGGTGTTCTGGCCCGCGGTCCCCAAGGTGGACCATCGGCATCAGGTGGAGGGCGAGCACCGCCGCGGCCTGTGGGGGCGCGTCGCCGGGCTGATCGGGCGCCATCCGCGGCGGACCTGGGTGCTGACTCTGGCCGGGCTGCTGGCGGCCGCGGCATTCGTGCCCACCTTCAAGGCCGATGGGGTGTCCACCACCGACCTCTTCCTCGATCCGACCGATTCGGTGGCCGGCGCGCAGGCGCTGGCGCGACATTTCCCGGCGGGCTCGGGGACGCCGGTGCAGATCATCGCGCCCCAGGACAGGGCCCAGGCCGTCCTGTCCCGTCTGGCGCAGGAAGAGGGGATCGACGAGCCGTATGTCGCCGCCGCCCCCGGCACGCCACCCAAGGTCGTCGACGGGCAGGTGCTGGTCTCGGCGACCCTGGCCGTCGCTGCTGACTCGCCCGAGGCAACGCAGATCGTCAAGCGGCTGCGCGGAGACCTGGACAGCGTGGATGAGCGCGTGCTGGTCGGCGGGGATACCGCGGTCACCTTGGATGTGCTCGATGCCACCGAACGCGACCTGCGGGTCATCGCCCCGACGATCCTGGTGGTCATCTTCATCGTCCTGGCGCTCTTGCTGCGCTCCCTGCTGGCGCCGCTGATCTTGGTGCTGGCCAATGTCATCTCCTTCGGCGCGACCCTGGGCATCTCGGCCCTGGTCTTCAATCACCTGCTCGATTACCCCAATTCCGACCCGGCGACACCGCTATATGGGTTCGTCTTCCTGGTCGCCCTGGGTATCGACTACTCGATCTTCCTGATGACCCGGGTGCGCGAAGAGGCACTGCGCTCGGGCACCCGCCCCGGCATCCTCACCGGGCTCGCGGTGACGGGCGGGGTGATCACCTCCGCGGGGGTGGTGCTGGCGGCGACCTTCTCGGCACTGGCGGTGCTGCCGCTGATCTTCCTGGCGCAGATCGGATTTGTGGTCGCCTTCGGGGTGCTCCTGGACACCCTGGTGGTCCGCTCGCTGCTGGTGCCGGCGCTCTCATACGATCTCGGCCGGGCCATTTGGTGGCCCTCCCGGCTGGCCCGGGCTGACGCGAAGGAGACGGCATGAACGGCCCCCGCGTTGGCGTGTGCATCTTGCCCGATGCGCCCTGGCGCGAGGCCGAGCGCCGCTGGCGCCTGGCCGACGAACTCGGCTTCGCCCACGCCTGGACCTATGACCATCTGACCTGGGGTGGCCTGCCTGGGCACGAGTGGTATGCCGCCATCCCCACCCTCACCGCGGCGGCCTTGCGCACCTCCCGGATCGGGCTGGGCACCTTCGGTAGATCGCCGCGCTGGCCGATATCGCCGGGGACCGGGTGCTGCTGGGGATCGGCTCGGGCGGCACCCTCGATGCCCAGACCGTGGCCCCCGACCTCACACTGCGCGGGCGGACCGAGCGCTTCGCGGAGTTCACCGAGGCGATGGCGCGCCTGCTACGCCATACCGAGGTCACGTTTGCGGGGGAGTACTTCCAGCTAGCCGAGGCGCGCACCGATCCCGGACCGCTCAATAGCGAAGCGCGGGTGCGGGTGCCGCTGCTGGTGGCGGCCAATGGACCGCGCGCCATCGAACTCGCGGTCACCCATGGCGAGGGCTGGGTCACCTATGGCGGTTCCGCCGACACCCAAGAGGACTGGTGGCAAGTGGTCGGGGAGGTCGTGGCGAGGTTGGAGGAGCAGCTCGAGCGGTCCGGGCGAACCCGGCCCCTGCGGCGGGTGCTGGGCTTGGATTCCGCGCCGATCTACAGCTTCGCCAGCGTGGATGCCTTCGCCGATGCACACGGCCGCGCCGGGGAACTCGGGTTCACCGATGTGGTGGCCGCCTGGCCGCGCGCCGCGGACCCGTATGCCGGATCCGAGGACGTAGTCATCGAGGTTGCTGGGCGCTTCTGCGCCTGAGCCTGCTTCGCTGCGGACGCGGATGGCGCTGGCCGCCCGGGCCTGTGGATAACCCGAGCCGGCTGTCGGCCTCCTGCGGCATGGTGGATCAACGCCCGATCCCGCATGCGGCACCAGGAGGCCTCAAATGGACCCCAGCGAACTGCCCAGTTATCGGCTACGTCCGGCACCCGGCAGCGGGCTGGACGTCCAGCGGTGGGTGGGTACCCGGCCGGCCGACGGGGCCCGCGTCCACGTCGTGCTCGCCCCGGGTGCGCCGGTCGCCTCCCGCAGCCCGTATGTCGGCGTCGAGGTCCCCGACCTACTGACGCTCACGGTCACCGAACCGGTGTCCGACGGCCTGGCCTTGGTGTATGCCGATCCGCCCGCCCACGGGCTCGCGGACCTGGTGGAGGTTTGCGGCGCCCCGACCGGCCCTCAGATCGTCGGGATCCTGGCCGGGATCGCCCGGGTGTTGCAGGCCCTCGCCGATCTTGGCCTGGCCCACCCCGGGATAACCGTCGACGGGCTCGGGGTGCGCACCGATGGCACGGTGGTATGCGGTGACCTCGGCCTCGTGGTGCCCGGCGATCCGGGTTGTCCGCCGGACGCGGTCGATGCCGAACACGGCGCGGCTCTGATCCGGCTGGCGCGCGACCTGCTCGGTGACCAGAACGACGTGGACCCCGGGGTGGCCCGCCTCGGGCTGGACCCGGTGGATGCCACCCGGCGCGCCCTCGCCGAAGCGTTGGCCACGCTGGGAGACGCCGCAGGTATGCCGCGACCCGGCCTGGCTGAGGTGGCGCAGACCCTGCTCGCTGCCGGACCCGCCGAAGACCTCAAGGTGCCCGCTGCCTGGGCGCGCCTGGACGGGGACCTGGCCGCGCGGCTGCGCGCATTGGCCACGCCCATCGAGGGCGAGGAACCCCGATGGGCG
>CAKZIH010000007.1 GCA_936931335.1 uncultured Nostocoides sp.
TCCTGATCGGCGGGCTACAGAGCAATAAGGCGGCGACCGCCGGTGAATTGGCCGATGTCGTGCACTCGGTGGACCGGGCATCGTTGATCGCCCCGCTGGCCCGCGGGGCGGAGCGTCGGCCGCGAACCGAACCCCTGCCGGTCCTGGTGCAGATCAGTCTCGACGGCGACCCCGCCCGCGCGGGGGTGAGCGAAGCCGAACTTATGCCGCTACTGACCGCCGTGGCCGACTCGCCGCTGCGGCTGGCGGGAGTGATGGCCGTCCCGCCGGTGGGCGCCGACCCGCGGGCGGCATTCGCGCGGCTGCGCGAGCTAGCGGAGCAGGCCCGGTCGGTCGATCCGGGTGCGGTCTGGATCTCGGCCGGGATGAGCGGCGATCTGGAGGCGGCGGTGGCCGCGGGCGCGACACACCTGCGTGTCGGGTCGGCAATCCTGGGTTCTCGCCCGTCACTTCGTTAACTTCGTCAACGACACCACCCGAAGCGCCGTCCGCCGCCACCGGCTTCGGGGTCATGGACGGATGAGAGGGTAGTAGGCATGGCCGGAGCGTTGAAGAAAACCATGGTCTACCTCGGCCTTGCCGAGGACGACCGCTATGACGACTATTACGACGCCGAGTCCTATGACGAGGAGCCGGGTGGCGCCACTGCCGTGCGCCCGTCGGAGATCCGGGAGTCCCGGACCGAGCCGCGCGCCGAAGCCCACCGGGCAGAGACGCACCGTGTGGAAACTCACCGTTCGGACAGCCACCGTTCCGACAACCATCGCTCCGACAATCATGGCGCCGAGGTGACGCCGATGCCGCGGCGCGCCACGCTGGCGCCCGTCGCCCGCGAGGAGGCCCGGCCCACCTTGAGCCGCATCACCACTATTCACCCCCGTACCTACAACGACGCCAAGAACATCGGCGAGGCCTTCCGCGAGGGCGTCCCGGTGATCATGAACCTCACGGACATGGGCGACGCCGACGCCAAGCGCCTGGTCGACTTCGCCGCCGGTCTGGTCTTCGGTCTGCACGGTTCGATCGAGCGCGTCACCGCCAAGGTCTTCCTGCTCTCTCCGGAGAATGTCGAGGTCGCCACCGAGGAGACCAGCCCCGAGGCGCCGCGCGAGCTCTTCAACCAGAGCTGACGGAATGATGGGTATGCATCGGACGTCATAGGAGTCATGGACAACTCGATACGCTGCTCGGATCGGACCGGCTGATATGGACCTCGTGCGGGAGGTGCTGCGTACCGCCCTCTTCCTCTACTTCCTGCTGCTCCTGGGCCGATTGATCTTCGACTGGGTGCAGTTGTTTGCCCGGGATTGGCGGCCGCGGGGGCCAGTGTTGGTGGTGGCGGAGGCGATTTATACCGCGACCGATCCGCCGCTGAAGGCCCTGCGGCGGGTGCTGCCGACACCGCGGATCGGTGGAGTTGGTATCGATTTGTCATTTTTTGTGCTCATGCTGGGCATTTCCCTGGTGATGTCGATCCTCTAAACTCCTTGCTTCCGGCGCCCGACGTGGGCGGCGGTTCAGATGCGGTTTGAAGGAGTCGTTCGCATCATGTCGCTCACCCCCGAGGACGTGCTCAACAAGACGTTCGGGACTACCCAGTTCCGGCGTGGCTATGACGAGCGCGAGGTGGACGACTTCCTCGACGAGGTGGTTGCCACCCTGCGCATCCTGGACAAGGAACTGACCGACTGCCGTTCCCAGCAGTCCGCCCCGGTCCAGGACTCGGCTGCGGCCGTACCCCTTCTGGATTCCGGTATGCAGTCCCGCCTCGACCGCGAGGTCGGTCTGCGCCAGGAGGCCGAGCGGGCGCTGGCCGAGCTGCAGAGCCGGGTGCATCGCCAGGAAGAGGAGCGCCTCTCCGCGGCCGCCCAGGCCGGCGACGCCGACGCTGCGCAGTTGGCCCAGGCCACCCGCGACAGCGGTGCCCGCGCCCAGGAAGCCGAGCAGGCCGCCCGTGCCCGGATTGAGGCCGCCAACGCCCGCGCCGACGAGGCCGAGCGCGCCGCCCAGGAGCGGATCAGCCGGCTCAACGCCGAGGCCGACCGGATCGAGGCCGATGTGCGCGACCGGATCGACGCCGCCAATGGCCGTGCCCTGGATGCGGAGAGCGCCGGTGTCGAGCCCGCCCGCCCCACCGACGCGTCGGGCCTGATCGCGCTCGCGCAGCGGGTGCACGACGAGCACGTCGCCGAGGGTGAGACCACCCGCGCCCGGCTGATCAGCGAGGGCCAGAGTCGCCACGACAGCTTGCTGTCCACCGCCCAGGCCCGCCACGACGAGTTGCTCACCGCGGCGCAGAGCCAGCACGACGAGTTGGTCTCCACCGCCCAGGCCCGCCACGACGAACTGGTGACCGCCGCGCAGAGCCAGCACGACAACCTGCTCGCCGAGGCGACCTCCTCGCGCGAGGAGATGCTGGGTGAGGCCCGCGAGCGGGTCGCCGGCATGATCGCCGAGGCTTCCGGTCGCCGAGCGGAGATCCTCTCCGACCTGGAGGACAAGCGTGCCGACCTAGAGACGGCCATCGCGGATCTGCGCTCCTACGAGCAGACCTACCGCAGCCGCCTGCGCGCCTTCATCGAAGACGCGCTGACCGCTCTGGACACCACCGAGCCGGTGAGCGAGACGATGCCGGCGGTGCCGGTGCCGGCCTCCTGAGGCGAGCACACCGCATACCGAAACGGGGACCGGGCCGATCAGGCTCGGTCCCTGTTCGTCGTGTTCTGCTCGGTATTTCCCCGAAGCCCCGCCGCGTCGATGCCCGGCGCAATGGCCTATCCTCGGGCACCTATCCCCGGATGTGGGAGGCACTGATCGTTACCGAAGTAAGGGAGCAGCGCGCATGACGCCGGCGAAGGACGAGAGCTCAGCAGGCAAGGGGGCTGGCCTGACCGAGAAGGAACTCGCCGCCATCCGCGAACAGATCGAGGCGGACATGGTGAGCCTGCGTGAGGAGATCGCCCAGTCCGAGCAGGAAGTCGTTGCCTTGATGCGTCAGTCCGGCGATGGCGCGGGCGATGACGAGGCCGACGCGGGGAGCAAGACCCTGGAGCGCGAGCAGGAGATGAGCCTGGCGAACAATGCCCGGGAGATGCTCGAGCAGGACCAGCACGCCCTGGACCGGATCGCCAGCGGCACCTATGGGATTTGCGAGTCCTGCGGCAATCCGATCGGGTCCGGGCGGCTCGAGGCGTCTCCGCGTGCGACCCTATGCGTGACATGCAAGAGCAAACAGGAACGTCGCTGACCGAGTCGACTGCGCCGCCGCCCGATCGTGCGGCCGAGCGGACGATGTGGCTGGTTGCCGCCGCGACCTTGGTGGTGGACCAGGCGAGCAAGTGGTGGGCATTGCGCGAGTTGCAGCCCGGCGAGCGCCGCCCGCTGATCGGCGATCTGATCTCGCTGCGCCTGATCCGCAATCCCGGCGCCGCCTTCTCCGCCCTGGACACCATGACGTATGTGGTGACCCTGATCGCCGTCGCGATCGTCGCCTATATCGCCGTCTACGCCCACCGGCGTCGGCTGCCGCGCGCGGCCGCCCTGGGGCTGGGCCTGGTGGCCGGCGGGGCATTGGGCAATCTCGTCGACCGCTTTGCGCGCGAGCCGGGCTTCCTGCGCGGCCATGTGGTCGACTTCATCGACTACTTCGGCTGGTTTGTCGGCAATGTCGCGGATATCGCGATCGTGCTGGCCGTGGTGGCCTTCTTGGTGGTCAGCCTGCGCGGGGGAGAGCGCAATCAGCCTGGGGGAGAACGCAATGAGTGAGGCCGGTCAGGATCGGGCGGTGCTGGTCCCTGACGGGCTGGAGGGCGAGCGGGTGGATGCCGCGATCTCCCGCCTTTTCGGGATCAGCCGCTCCCGGGCCGCGGAACTTGCCGCCGCCGAGCTGGTCCAGGTGGACGGCCGATCGGTCGTCAAGTCGGCGCGGGTGATGGCGGGCTCGCTATTGGAGGTGTCCATTCCGGCCCCGGCCGCCAGCCCGCAGGTCGTGCCCACTCCCGTCTCGGACCTGGCGATCGTGCACGACGATGACGACCTGGTCGTGGTGGACAAGCCGCCGGGCGTGGCCGCCCACCCCAGCGTCGGCTGGAGCGGCCCCGATGTGCTCGGCGCGTTGCTCGCCGCGGGCTACCGGATCACCACCTCCGGCGCCGCCGAGCGTCAGGGCATCGTCTCGCGCCTCGATGTGGGCACCTCGGGGCTAATGGTGGTGGCCAAGAGCGAGCATGCCTATAGCCAGCTCAAGCAGGCCTTCCGCTCCCGCCAGGTCGACAAGACCTATACGACGCTGGTGCAGGGCCTGCCCGATCCGCTCTCCGGCACCATCGATGCCCCCATTGGCCGACACCCGGGGCATGACTACAAGTTCGCGGTCCTGGAGTCGGGGCGGCCCAGCGTCACCCATTACGAACTCCAGGAAGCCTTCCGGTCCGCCTCGCTGCTGCGCATCAAGCTGGAGACCGGCCGCACCCACCAGATCCGAGTCCATTTCTCCGCGCTGCGCCACCCGTGCGTCGGTGACCTGACGTATGGCGCGGACCCCGTCCTCGCTCGTCGCCTGGGTCTGGAGCGGCAGTGGTTGCACGCCAGCGCGTTGGGTTTCCAGCACCCGGGCACCGGGTCGTATGTGGAGTTCAGCTCGCCCTTTTCACCGGACCTGCAGGCGGCGCTGGACCGGCTCTGAGCGGCGCGGAGGTCGCGGTCGGCGCCGGCCTGTCCGGGGTTGTCGGAGGTGCGATCTAGACTGAAAATCCGATGTCGAATCCAGCCTCCAGCCCCGGTCCGCAGGACAACTTCGTCCACCTGCACGTCCATACCGAGTACTCCATGCTCGACGGTGCGGCGCGCATCGACGAGCTGCTCGCGGCGGCCGCGCAGCAGGGGATGCCGGCGATCGCCACCACCGACCACGGCTATATCTATGGCGCCTACGAGTTCTGGGACAAGGCTCGCAAGTACGACATCAAACCGATCATCGGGGTCGAGGCCTATGTCACCCCGGGCACCCACCGCAGTGACAAGACCCGGGTCAAATGGGGCGACGGCGGCCGCGACGACATCGGTGGCAACGGCGCCTACACCCACATGACGCTGCTCTCCCGGAATAACGAGGGGATGCACAACCTCTTCCGGCTCGCCTCGCTGGCGTCCCTGGAGGGGCAGTACTACAAGCCACGGATGGACCGGGAGTTGCTCTCGCGGTATGCCGGCGGCCTGATCGGCACCACCGGCTGCGTCGGTGGCGAGATCCAGACCCGGCTGCGCTTCGGGCAGTATGCCGAGGCCCGCCAGGCCGCCGGTGAGCTGCGCGAGATCTTCGGCAAGGAGCACTTCTATGCCGAGGTGATGGACCACGGCATCCCGATCGAGCGGCAGACGCAGGCCGAGCTGCTGCGCCTGGCCAAGGAGCTCGGGCTGCCGCTGCTGGCCACCAACGACCTGCACTACACCAATCCCGATGACGCCAAGGCGCATGCGGCGCTGCTGTGCGTGCAATCCGCCTCCGAGCTCTCCGACCCCAACCGGTTCAAGTTCGACGCCAGCAACTTCTATCTGCGCAGCGCCGCGGAGATGCGGGCGCTGTTCCGGGAGTTGCCCGACGCGTGCGACAACACGCTGCGGATCGCCGAGCAGTGCGAGGTCTCTTTCACCGAGCAGGAGGGGCGCTATATGCCGCGCTTCCCCTGCCCGCCGGGGGAGGACGAGACCAGCTGGTTCGTCAAGGAGGTCGAGCGCGGCCTGCACGCCCGCT
>CAKZIH010000008.1 GCA_936931335.1 uncultured Nostocoides sp.
GCCTGCAACTTGGCGGTGATGGCGTCCGACTGCGACTCCAGGCTCGCCAGGTGCTTCTTCTCCGCGGCGGTCTCGGCATCCAGGTTCGCGGCGGCCTCTTCCTGGCGGGCGACCAGATTGTCGAGTTCGGTCTTGGCCTGCTGCGCAGCGCTAGCCGCTGCGGTGGCCTCGGCGAGGGTGCGTTTGGTCTCCTGCTGCGCGGCGGCGACCTGGGCGCGCAGCGCCCCGAGCCGGTCCTCATCAGCGGTCAGGGCGGCCCGCGTGCTGGACAGCTCGGACAGGGCCCCCGCCTGCACATCCATGAGCGCATCGGCATAGGACATCCGGTCCGCGAGTTGCTGGGGATCGGTGGCCTCCAGGGCGATCGCCAGCGTCCCGCTGCCCTGCTCCTGGTAGAGCTGCGCGGCGAAGCCGGCGACCTGGGAACGCGTGGCGTCCATCTCGCTGGTCGTCGACTCGAGTTCGGCCTGGGCCTTGGCCTCCTCGGCCTGCGCCCGGGCGAGTTCGGCCTTGGCGCTCTCGTTGCGGGCGGCGGCGTCGGCCTGAGCGGCCTGGGCCGAGGCGAGGGCATTCTGCGCGGCCGGGACCTGCGCGCGGGTGTCCCGCAACACCGCGTCGGCATGGCGCAGATCGGACGAGAGGTGCTCGAGATCCTCCTGCGCCATATCGATGCGCTTCTCGATGCGCGCCTTGTCGTCGTCGAGGTCGGCCTGTGCACTGACCGCGGGCAGCAGGGCACCACAGGCCAGAGCACCGGTTGCGGTGACGGCCACGGCGACCCGGCGACCGGTGCTACGTCCCATGAGTCCCATGCGCATCATCGTGCTCAAGGGTGCCACCGGGCCCGGCCGGTATGCCGCAACTCGGCCGGGCGTGTCGCCCGGGCCTAATCGTGGTCGCCCGGCCCGTCGCGTCAGACCCGCAGGTACCGCCAGAGGGTGATCGTCGAGGTCACGATGGCCAGCGCCACGGAGACGAGCAGCAGATAGGGGCTGATCTGCCATACGTCGCCGGCCCCGATGGTGGCCTGGTTGAGCACCACATTGCGGCCATTGCTGCCGACCAGCGCGCGCACGGCCACCACTAGCAGCCCCACCGCAAGGCAGGCGCCCACCGCCGCCGCGATGATCGTCTCGGCGATGAAGGGCAATCGAATCGCCATATTGGACGCACCGACCAAGCGCATGATCCCGATCTCCCGGCGCCGGGAGAAGGCCGCCTGCCGGATGGTGGTGGCCATCAGCAGGGTCGCGCAGATCACCATCACCACGGCGAGGGCAACCGCATACTGGGTGACCTTGTTGAGCACCGTGAAGAGCTTCTCCAGGACCTTCTTCTGGTCGGTCACCGAGGCGACGCCCGGAGCGTTTTGGAAGGTGCTGGCCACCACGTCGTACTTGCTGGGGTCGGAGAGCTGGACCCGGTAGCTCTGCGGGATTTCCCCCACCTTGACGTTGCCGACCAAGGGCGTGTCCTTGAACTGCTCGGAGAAGCGCTGGAAGGCCTCCTCCTCCGACTCGTAGTAGACCTCCTTGACCAGTGGTCGCAGGTCGTCCAACTGGCTGCGGATATTGGCCTTCTGGTCGTCGGTCACCGCGCCGGTGCAGTTCGGCACCCGGGAGTCGGCCGTGCACATGAAGATCGAGACCTGCACGCGGTCATACCAGTAGCCCTTCATCACGTCCGCCTGCCGCTGGGCTAGCAGGCCGAGGCCGAGCAGGAAGAGCGAGATCATCGTCACCAGGACCACGGAGATCGCCATGGACAGATTGCGCCGCAGGCCGACCCAGACGTCACCGAGCAAAAATCGCAGACCCATCGCTTACTCCTCCCCCCGCACGATCTCCCCGACCCAGTCGTCGTCGGGGTCATTCCACAGATCGCCCTCGGGCAGGTCCGGGTGGGGTGCCGGCGCGGCGGGGCGCGGGACATAACTGCCCTGCGCCTCGTCTCGGACCACCACCCCGTCCTCGAGTTCGATGACGCGCCGCTGCATCTCATCGACGATGACGTTGTCATGGGTGGCCATCACCACGGTGGTGCCATATTGCCGGTTGATGGAGGCCAGCAGGCGGACGATCTCCAGGCTGGTGACCGGGTCGAGGTTGCCGGTGGGCTCATCGGCCAGCAGGATCGGCGGCCGGTTGACCACGGCACGGGCGATCGCCACGCGTTGCTGCTCACCACCGGAGAGCTCGTGCGGCATCCGGCGTTCCTTGCCGGCCAAGCCGACCAGTTCCAGCGTCTGGGCAACATCGGTGCGAATCACCCGGTTGGGCTTGCCGAGCACCTGAAGGGCGAAGGCGACATTTTGGGCGACTGTCTTGGCCGGCAACAACCGGAAGTCCTGGAAGACCATGCCCATCTGGCGCCGCAACCGGGGCACCTTGCGTGGGGCGAGCATGCCCAAGTCGTGGCCGGCCACCAAGACGCTGCCGGTGGTGGTCGGCTCCTCGCGCAACACCAGCCGCAGCAGGGTCGATTTGCCCGACCCGGAGGGGCCGACGATGAAGACGAATTGACCGCGCTCTACCTCCAGGCTGACGTCTTCGAGCGCTGGGCGAGTGGAGCGAGGGTAGGTCTTGGTGACATTCTCGAAACGGATCATGGAGTGGTTTCGCTTGACCTAACCGCAGACTCGGGCGCGCCGGGCCGGCGCGAGGGTCCAGCATAGGTGCGTCCCCTGGGGGCGACATAAGGGCCGGGAGCGCAGGCGTGTCGAGTCCGGTTGGGCTAGGTTGGCCCGCGTCGAGCGCTCCCATTTCAGCGGGGCGCACCCCGCCACCGTGCCGACCAAGGAGTCCCTCGTGTCCTCTTCCCGCACTCGTGTCCGCAGTGGCCTGGCCCTGGGTGTCGCCCTCGCCGCCGGGCTGAGCCTGCTGCCCGCGCCGGCCACCGCCGGCGCCGTCACCGAGACCGCCGCCACCGAAACTGCCGCCACCGAGACCGGCGGTGCCGACCGGGCCCGCCTGGCGGCCGCCGCGGCGGCCCGCCAAGAGACCTTCTCGATCGGCGCGGACGCCATCTCCTTGTCCACCAAGGCGGGTGGGGCGACCTACGCCTATGACAATGCGTCCAACACGCTCGGCAAGGTGCTGGCGGCCGCCAGCGGCGGGTCGATGCAGTGGTCGCCCGGCGGTGACGTGCTGATCAGCGGTAGCGCGGGGCACTGGACGACCTACGACCGCGAGTTCAACGTCCTGACGACCATGACGCGCCCGGCCGGGACGCTGACCCCCGGGTGGTTCCCGACCGGGGACGGCTTCATCGAGCAGGTTGCCACCCGCAACCCCGCGACCATCGCCCGCTCGCTCTCCCCCGGCCGCACCTGGCAGCAGCCGCTGCCGGCTGGTAGCAGCACCTATGGCCGGTTCGCCGTGAGCCCGTATGGCACGGAGGCGGTCACCCGGGGCACCACCGCGACGGGCAGCAATCTCTACCTAGTGCCGATGCGCAGCCCGATGTCCCTGGGCGGGCAGTCGACCACCGCGCCGGTGCGCGACTACTTCGTCTCGGCATACCGGCCCGGCGATCCGGCCATCGCCCAGGAGCCCGGCAAGGGCGTGCGCGATCCCAGCGCCCGGACCTTTGTCGCCTTCCTCGGTGTCGAACCGGGCAGCAAGACCGGCAAGCTCTTCGTCGACTACCAGGACGGCCGCGTGCTCGGCGCGCCCCTGGAGCCCACGGCGGTCGTGGAGACCGGGGCGGCGTGCACCACCTCGGCACCGGCGTTCAGCCCCGACCGGCGACGGATCGCCTACCTGGTCGGCGTGGCCACCACCGGCGACCCATGCACCCAGACCGCGGTGCGCGTGGTGAGCCTGGGCGCCGATGGTCGCTATGACCCCGCGACGGCCAAGAACCTGACCACCTCCACCGCCGGCAACCCGTTCGTCGACCTGTCGTGGCGCCCCACCACCGCGCCGGTGTCCTCGCTGCGGATCGGTGGAGCCGACCGCTACGAAGTCGGCGTCAACGTCAGCCGCAGCGTCTATGCCGATGGCGCTGCTAAGGGCGCGGTCATCGCGGGTGGCGAGGCGTATGCCGATGCCCTCACCGGCTCGCCGCTCGCGGCGGCCCTTAAGGGCCCGCTGATGCTCACCAAGCAGAATGCGGTGAGCTCGGCCGTGGTCGCCGAACTGACCCGGGCGCTGCAGCCCAACGCCCCGATCTATGTCCTCGGCGGCGAGGCCAGCGTCTCGGAGAATGTGGTCGCCACCCTGCGGGCGACCGGGCACCCGGTGACCCGCGTCGGCGGCGTCGACCGCTTTTCGGTCGCGGTCGCGGTGGCCAACACGCTCACCACCGTGCGCGGTGGCGCGCCGCAGGCGGTCTTCGTCGCCAACGGCCGGGTCTTCCCCGACGCTCTGGTCGCCGGCCCGGCCGCCGCCGCGACCCGCGGGGTCATCCTGCTCAGCGACGTGGCGACGCTGCCGGCCGCGACCAAGGCCTACCTGCAGGGCACGGGCGCCAAGGCCAGGCTCTACGGCATCGGTGGCGGCGGCAGCCTCAGCGTCGCCGGCTACCCCAACCTCGAGGTGGTCACCGGGGCCGATCGCTATGAGGTGGCCCGCCGCGTCGCCGACCGCTTCTTCACCGCCGAGTGGATCGCCACCATCGTCTCGGGGGAGAACTGGCCGGATGCCACCACCGGTGGCGCCCTGATCAGCCAGTGGCAGCAGCCGATTCTGCTGTCCAAGGGCACTGAACTGTCGTCGTGGACCGCTGGCCGGCTGGACCAGTCCCGCAGCGCGATCGACCTGGTCGTGGCCTTCGGTGGCCCGTCGTCGGTCACCCCGGAAGCCTTCGCCCAGGCGGTGGAGAAGGGCGGCACGCAGACCGCCTACTACGGCTCCGACGCCCCGCGGTAAGCCCGCTGCACCGCCGATCGCCCCAGCAAGTCGACCAGGCGCGCAGGCCCCGCAACACGGCAGGTGTT
>CAKZIH010000009.1 GCA_936931335.1 uncultured Nostocoides sp.
CCCGGCGGACCCGGCCGGTTCCGCCGCGGCATCGGCGATCGCCGCCCGCGAACTCCTGCCGGTCGCCGCAGCCGACCTGCGGCCAATGCTGGCGGCCCTGGCCGCGCAGCGCGCCACCCTCGCCGTGGCTGCGGGCGACCGGTCGCCGAGTCCCTCCAGTGGTGGCGAACCGACCGCTGATCCCGCCGCCCGGCCGGCCGCCGAGCCCCTGGCCCGTGACCGCGCCCTGGCGGTGCTCGCCGCCACTCGCGAGGCGGTATACGGGCTCGAAGTCGCCGCCGCGCGCGCCTCGGACAGCGTGCGGGAGAAGGCAATCGACACCTTGGCGCAGTTGCGAGGTGAGGTCTTGGCGCAGGAGCGAAACCTGGGTGACGACCTGCCGGCGACGCCCACGGCATACCGGCTCCCGGTGCGGGTGCGCGACAACGCGAGCGCGACCCGTCTGGTGCGCACGCTGGCCAGTGGGCTGGTGGGGGCGTATGCCGCCCAATTGCCCCCCGCCGCCGAACACCCGGGTGAGCTGGCGACCCTCACCGACGGTCTGACCGCCGCCTGCCTGCTCGCCCGCCGCTGGGGCGTGGCGCCGGGTGCCTTCCCCGGCATGTCCTGACCCGGCTGCCGGCACCCGCGCGCCGGCAGGGCGAGGTGGGAATCCCGCTGGCCGGCGAGACGTTGGTCCAGGCATGTTCTTCCGGACTGCCCCCGAGATGCCCACCGCCGAATCCGCCCTGCCGGGGCGGGAGCAGCCGACCTTCACCGTGCCGTCCACCCACGAGGTGCTCGGCTCGCCGTTGCAGGGGCCGTGGCCGGCGGGCACCGAGGCCATCTATCTGGCGATGGGCTGCTTCTGGGGGGCCGAGCGCATCATGTGGCAGTTGCCCGGGGTGGTCTCCACCGCGGTCGGCTATATGGGTGGCTTCACCGCCAACCCCACGTATGAGGAGACCTGCACCGGGCGCACCGGGCACACCGAGACGGTCCAGATCGCCTACGACCCTGCGGTCATTAGCCCCGAGCAGATCCTCAAGGCGTTCTGGGAGAACCACGACCCGACCACGGCCAACCGTCAGGGCAATGACGTTGGCACGCAATACCGTTCGGCGATCTACTGGACCACCCCGGGGCAGCAGGCTGCGGCGGCGGCGACCACGGCGGCCTTCCAGGAGGAACTCACCCGCCACGGCCACGGCCGAATCACCACCGAGGAGCGGCCGGCGGACGAGGCCGGTCGGTTCTGGTATGCCGAGGGCTACCACCAGCAGTACCTGCACAAGAACCCGACCGGTTACTGCAACCACGGCCCAAACGGCCTGACCTGCCCGGTCGGGGTGGCGAGCCTGCCCGCGCAGACCGAGGTCGAACCGCCGCGCGCCTGAGCGTGGAGACCCTGCCATGTCAAGCGATCTCGAGCAGGTGCTCGCCGGCACCGGGCTGTGTGGCCAGTGCGCGCACGTGCTGGTGCGCCCGACCCGGCGCGGCACGACATACCTGCGGTGTGGGCTGGCGGCGGACAACCCGGCATACCCGAAGTACCCGCGGCTGCCGGTGCTGTCCTGCCCGGGCTTTCGAGCGGAGTCGGGGCGTGGGGTTTAGCTCATCCGCCCTAGCTCGTGCGGGGCTTAGCTCGTGCGGGATCGGCCCTGGGCCCACGGCAGCACCATGAGTGCCAGCCAGGCGACGCCGACGATCAGCGCCGCGGTCGACAGGAGCCCGTCGTTGGCGCCGAGCACCGCCGCGCGCAGCCAGCCGATGCGCTCGAGCGCATGCGCTTCGCCATGGCCGAGCGCACT
>CAKZIH010000010.1 GCA_936931335.1 uncultured Nostocoides sp.
CGCCTAACCACAACAAGGAGAACGCAGCGCTACACCACTACCAGGGACTTGACCGGATCCGATCGACGTACGGATGCTTGGTCGATGGCACTCGAGCTTGAGGTTCCACCAACCCGGCGCTGCCCGTCCTGCCAAGCAGCCGACGCCGTAGTGCCGATGATCTCCGGCATGTTTACCCCGGAACTAATCGCGGCCCACCGACGGGGCGATCTCGTCCTGTGGCGCGGGTGCAGCAGGAACCCCCAGGGTCCTCCGTGGGCGTGCCGGGAATGCCGTGTGCCGATCTATCACCACGTGCTGGTCGAAGAGTTGTCAGACCCCGGTGGCAGTGTGCCGTCATGACCACACCATCGAAGGACCATGTGTTCCCGCCACCCCCGGTGACCTGTCCCGAGTGCGGGCAAGAGACCGGGCTGATGATCCTGCGCGGTTTCCCCAGCGCCCGAGCGGAGCGGGCCATCGCGGCTCGTCAAGTGATTCACCGCGGCTGCATGGTGAGCCCCGATGACGACGACTGGGCGTGCACCAACTGCGGTCACGAATGGCGCGACGATGACTGACCCCGACCCGCTACCCGAGCACTGGGTCACCTGGATTCGCGGCATCGCGACCAGCTGCGAGTTGTGTGGTCCGGATGCGAATCTGTGCCCGCACTGCGGTGAACGCGCCGGCGTGCTGCTCTACCGCGACTTCATCAGCCCCGGGGACGAGGACTGGAAGTGTCGCGCATGCTGCGATGAGTGGAATACCTACCACCCGCAGTTGGTCCCTCGGTCACACCGTGTGCGCGCCCGGGCGCACCTTGCTGCGGTCAACGCGCGCTACCGGATCGAAGATCGAATCAAGGGGGCGAACCGCAGTAGCAACGCCACCGGGCTGTCCACGTAGCGATCCGCCCCCTGGCCGTCGATGCCAGCAGCCCGAATGGATGTCTCGGGTCCGGTTCAGGCGTGGTATTCCGCATCGGTGACGTGATCGAGCCAGGTCACGACCTCACCGTTCTCGTCGGCCTGTTGCATGGCGACGTGCGACATGAACCGATCCTGTGTGGCGCCGTGCCAGTGCTCTTCACCCGGTTCGATGTAGACGACGTCGCCGGGTCGGATCTCCTGGACACCCGAGCGCGTCGCGACCAGACCGATGCCGTCCGTGACATAGAGGGTCTGTCCCAGCGGATGCGTGTGCCAGGCCGTGCGCGCGCCCGGTGCGAAACGCACATGCGCGGACCCAATCGCGGTCTGCTCGTCAGGCTCCCGGATCGCGTCCATATGGACGGTGCCAGTGAACCAGTCGGCGGGTCCGGGCTTGCTCTGACCTGCGCTGCGGGTGAACTTCATACCGGCATCCTCGCGCACCCGGGCGCAGCACGCGACGGGCAGGTAGCCCTCCGAGGCAACACAGCCAGCCACCCAAAGGGTCCAGTCAGTCGGTTGACTCGGCCAGCCCCGCCAGCAGCGCCCGCCGGCTCGCGCGGACATGCTCACGCATGACCTGCTCGGCGCTATCCCCGTCCTTGGCGGCGATCAGATCGAGCACCCGGTGGTGCTCGGCTTCCGACTGCATCACTCGGCCGGGCTGGCTCAGCGAGGTGGCGACCAGGCGGGAATACGCCAGCTGATTCATCAATAGGTCGTAGTGGTTGCGGAGTTTGGCGTTGTCCGCGCCTTGGATCAGCAAGTCGTGGAAGTCGGCGACCAACTCCGCATACCTGGCGGCGTCGCCCTGCGCCGCAACCTCGTCGGCCTCGCGCACATTCGCCCGCAATAGCTCCAGTTCCGGCACATCACCCCGGACTGCCATGAGCCTCGCGGCAGCCCCTTCGAGGAGCTCCTTGAGGTCGAAGAGTTCCACGATCTCGCGGCGGGTGGGGGCGGTGACAAAGGTGCCGACCCGGGGCCGGATCTGAACCAGACCCTCCGTCTGCAACTGCTTGAGTGCCTCGCGCACCGGGGTGCGGGAACTGCCCAGCCGGTCGGCGATCTCGACCTCGCGCAGGCGCGACCCGGGCGGCAGGTCGCCGGCGCGGATTTCCTCGATCTGCCAAGCGTGGGTTTGCAGATA
>CAKZIH010000011.1 GCA_936931335.1 uncultured Nostocoides sp.
AGAGCTCGGCAGCGGGCCAGGAAACGCTCGGCCATCCTGGGGTCATCCCAGGCAGCTGAGTCCCAATAGCGCATCACGCGAGCGTCCGTATGCAGAGCGAAGACCTCGTCGGCGTCCGTATCGGCGAACGGCCGCAACAGCAATCGAGCGGTCCGCAACGTCGGGGTCTCGAGCGACATACTGGTCATGATGGCATCGCGTGATCGGTCCTGAACGATGCAGCGACGGCGTCACCGCACTCGGTAAGGACTCCCTAGTGCCCTGCTAGTTCCGAGGGGCTACAGCGTCGAGGATGATCCGGCTGACGAGCCGCGCGCACCTGGCGTCGGGGTCGAGATCGGGATCGAGAACCCCGACCGTCATGCCGACCGCCTTGGGCCAGAGCTGGGACAGCAGCTCACTCAAGGCCTCAGGGGTGACTCCGCCGGGGTCGGGACTGTCCACGGCAGGAAGATGACTGGGGTCGAGAACATCGACATCGACGTGGACCCCGTAACCAGCGAGATCAGGATCGCTGAGCAGGCTCTGCACCGCGGAGTCGACTACGCGCGGGCTGTCGTTCCACTCGGCCGCGGTCACGACGGCCCGCATGCGCCTGCGGCACTCGTCGAGGTGCACATCGTCGAGCCGGCATCCGATATGTATGACGTCCGCTGGGTCGACATAGGGCGCCAGGTCGTCGATATTGCTGAGCTGCGGGTAGTGCAGGCCGCAGGCGGCCGCGAGATCCTCACCCGCGAGGTTCGCCACCTTGGTCGAGTCGCTCGGATGCCGGAAGTCCGTATGCCCGTCAATGTGGATGAGCCCGAAGCGTCCCCGCCGTCGTAACTGGAGAGCGACGCCCAAGAGGGTCGAACAGTCTCCGCCGGGCAGCAGCGGCCGGTCGCCTTGCGCCAGCAGCTGGTGCAACCGGTCGGCGAGGCGGGTTGCGTGATCGAGGATCGCCCCTTGATTACGGATGGTTCGAGGTGCATGGTCGGGGACGTACCGTCCGGCCAGCACAACGCCGCCCTCGCGCCATCCGCTAGCGAGCAGGCGCTCGTGCAGTCCCAGGCCCGAAGCGCTGCGGGGGCCTTATATGCGCCCGGCACGCTCCCTTCCATGGGGGGTTTGAGACCCAGATTGGTTGGTACGTCAACACGACATCCATGCGGGCCATCATCACCGAGGTCCCGAGCCGCCCGTCGCGCCAGTCACTCAGTGCGTTCCGTCAGGGTCGGCGGTACACGCCCCTTCGGCGCGATAGGCAGCACGAGATTGCCGTCAACCGTCGAGGGGGATCCGGCGCCCGACAAGTCACGCAAGCTAACGGATCGGCCGCCCACGTTCCTTCGTCAGCGTTGTCCTCGGCACGGACGGTCAGACCCGCTGTTCCTGGTCAAACCCACGGTGCGCGCGAAGCAGGGCGACCATGCTCGTCCCGGCAGTCTGGAGCGGCGTGGTGTCGCGCGATGTTTGGGCAAGCAGGAATGCGCCCTCCAGAAGCATGATCATGCTTCTGGCGAGCTCACGGTCGACGGGTTCGGGCACCCACCGGTTCATCCAGGCGGTGGCCGTGTCAAGCCAGTCGCCGAACACCGCATCGACTGCCTCCCTCAACCGCTGGTCGGTGCTGGCCACCTCCAGGGCCACCGTGGCCAGCGGGCAGGCGTCGGCGTAGTCGCTGTCGACGAGTGCCTCGGCAGCCGTGCCAAACATCAGCAGGATCGCCGCCTCGGGATCCTCCGCCGAATTGAGCACGCCAGCAACCAAGTTCCGGTAGGAGGCCCCGGCATCGCGGATGGCGTGCTCGGCGAGATCGGCCTTCCCCCCGGGAAAGAAGTGATAGATCGACCCGACCGTTGCCCCCGCCGCGCCCGCGATCTGCGTGATTCCGGTAGCGGTGTAGCCCTGCCGCCGAAACAGTCGAGCGGCCGTGTCACTGACTCGGACGTTGGTTGCCGGCGCTCGGGACATGGGCATAACCTTTTCACTAGAACGATCATTCTAGGGGGTCGCTGGTGCCACAAGTTCAGCTCGCGAACGGTCCGATCGAGTTCATCGACACCGGGGGCACCGGCCCACCGGTCGTCCTGCTCCACGGAGTCCCGATGACACCGCAGACCCAATGGATGCGGGTCCTGCCGCACCTGGGCCAGCGTCGGGTCGTCATGCCCACATTGCCGATGGGAGGACACCGGTTGCCGATGCGTCAGGACACCGACCTGACTCAGTTCGGGATGGCGAGAATCCTGGGCGAGTTCCTCCAAGCGGCCGACCTGCACCAAGTGGTCCTGGCACTCAATGACTGGGGCGGCGGGCAGTTCCTGCTTACCGAGCGTCTGCCGGGATACGAGCGCGTAGCGGCGCTGGCGCTGGTCGCCTGCGAGGCCTTTGACAACTTCCCCCCACGCCCTGCGCGACCGCTCGCCACAATGGCCCGCATCCCTGGGGGGATGTGGCTCACCGTGCAGGCCATGCGGCTCCGAGCACTACGCCAAGCTCGGATCGGGTATGGCGGCATGAGCCTTCGCGGCATCCCCGACGACATCCTGTCCGGCTGGTTCACACCCGCTCGACAGGACGCAAGGATTGGTCGCGACTTCGCCAAATTCGCCGCTGGCGCGCCCGAGCGGAGTGTGCTGCTCGACGCGGCAACTCGACTGAGGGACATCGACCTGCCGACCGTGATCGTGTGGGCTACCCACGACACCATGATGCCGCCCGAACACGGGCACCGCCTGGCCGAACTCATCCCCGGAGCGCGCCTAGTCCACGCCACCGAATCATCGACCCTGGTTCCGATGGACCAACCCGACCTCGTCGCCGCAGCGCTCAACGACCTCGCCGACACCGTCGGGGTTGATCGCTGATCGTCAGCCACGGCGGCTGTCGGCGTGCCGCCAGCACGAGTGGATGGATGGCTGCACGACGTATTGCGCCAGCCGCGAACTGGACGACCCGCTGTGCGGTGACGGTCGCATGCCCGCGTCCGGGGTACCTTGCACGACTCGGCCGGTCCGGCGATGCCCTGCAAGATCCCTTCGGCCCATCGCGGCAGCAGAACACGAGCCAAAGCGGGCGATGCCTGGCACAGGCCGCGGCATCGTCTACGCGTGCATAGCAGCGGCCGCCTCGTCGAGCTGCTGAACCTCCACGTCATCAAGTCGCACTCGAGCCCCATTGAGAGACTCGTCCAGCTGTCCCGGGCTCGTCGCCGATACCAGCGGTGCCGTCACGGTCGGCTGATGCCGGAGCCAAGAAACCACGGCCGCACCCGGGGTCACCGAGTGGGCCGCGGCGACCGCCTCCAGGGGCCCGGTGGACGCCAAGTCTGCCTCGGCCGGTAGCCGTGTCGCCGGAGCGAGTGTTCGGTGTAGAGGATCCGCTGCGGCGTGATGATCGTCAGCGGATCGGTCGGGGGCTCGGTCAACGGACGGCCTCGTTCGACATGGTCTGCCTGCCAGCGCACGGCCTCCCAGTATCCGGTGGCCTCAGGATCGTCGCGTTCAAGGGTGCGGGCTCTGCCGAAGATCTGTAGTCCGCGGCTGCTCGCCTGTCCGACGAGCGGGGCGACGATGCCCGCGGACACGCGTGGATCTCGGCGAAGGTTGCGGGACTTCACCGACTCGTTCCAGCTCGTGTAGAAGATCTCAAAGCCCAAGCTGAAGTAGCGCACTGGAGTGGCCACCGGACTGCCGTCGCCGTTCACGGTAGCGATCACCGCGACATTGTTGGTCGACAGCAGGTTCAGGATGCGCTCCTCAAGGACATCGCGCGGGAGGTCGCGATCCGGAGCTGGGCCAGCCAGCCACGAGTTGGTCAACGGCATACTCGGTGTCCCGTCTCTGCCCTACCCAAGACCCGCAGCCGCCTGGAGGGGGGCCTTCGTGAGCGCAAGGTCGACCCGTCCACGGCAGCAGCCTTTCACGCCACCGACCGGACTCCCGGCCAACGCGGCGGCGGCAGGCAGTTCAGTGCAGCACCATCTCGACAGGGTGGTTACATAGGGGGGACCGCTGCGCAAGTGTCGAGATGCGCTGAATCTTGATCAGTCGCCTGGTTGGGACTATGTCCGGCAATCCCCCTTGGCCTTGCGATTCCAAAATGTGGCTATGTGGTTCAGCGGCACCTTCTCCAGAAGGTTGAGAGCAGCTGGTCGAGACGCATGCTGACTGGTCCGTCAGTGACGATCGAGACTTTGCTACGTGTCTGGGCCCAGGGCTCGAGGCGCTGGAGGAGATCGAGGGTGCGGTTCTCTAGGGTGGCCGGCGACTGGTAGCCGGAGGCGACGGCTTGGAGATCGCGTGCCATCAAGTTGGAGAAGAAGCGGTTGTACTGGTCGAGAGTGATGACCGGGCTGGCGAATGCGCTGATGCGCTCGGCGTCGGTGGCGAGGAGTCTGGGGTAATCGTCGAAATGCGCGCGGGGGTGGAGATGGTGAATCAGGTGGTAGTTGTCGTAGAAGGCCCAGTCCGAGCCGGGGTTGGGCACGTGCTCCGCCAGGCCGCCGGTGGGGTGGATTACGTCGGCGGCGTCGCCTAGCTCGGAGACGTGCGAGGCCAGGCTGGTGCCGTCGGTGTCGGCGGCGCTTGCTGGGACCCAGTTGATGGTGCTGGACATCGGATGGGGCCTGCCGGTCCCGTCGTGTAGCCCATGCCATGTGTACTGGGCCATAGCCGTGTTGGCGCCCCGGAAGGCGACGGCGCCGGCGAGCCAGTAGCCCAGTGGTCGCCCAGCGGTGATGGCCGCTGCGATGACGGCGCAGGTTGCGACCGTGGCGAGGAGTAGCCGCCGCCTAGCACCGCCTCGGCATCGCGGGTGGGCGACCACTGGCAGGGAGGTGGCGAGGATGAGGACTGTCTTGCACAGGTAGTGACCGAACTCGAGGATGCTGGTGCGCCGGTAGGGCAGCGGTGAGTGGATGTCGTGAGGTCCGGCGTTCTGTGGGTGGTGGATCAGCAGGTGCTCGGTGGAGTACAGGTAGGGCAAAGACCCGACGGCCGGGCCAAGTACCCATTCGCAGATCAGGCGCCAGAACCGCGTTAGGGTGGGCGCGTTTCTCATTGCCAGAATCTGGCAGTGCATGTCCCAGTGGAAGTAGGCCTCGTAGTCCACCCAGGCTGGTGCGACGTACTTGGCGACGAAGGCGAAGAGCAGTATCCATGCCGCTGGTGAGTCACCGGTGTCGATCCAAAGCGAGAGCAGGAGCAGCGGCACAACATAGATGGCTTGGGTGCGGATCAGGTAGTGCAGGCGCCGGTCGCTACGTCGGGCGGCGGGCCGACCGAGGATGGGTCGGTCATCGGGGAGCCACCAGGGCTCGAACGCGGCGATGTAGGACTCTCGGTGGAAGCAGATGCTGTAGACCTCGCACGCAGCCAGACCGCCGAGCAGAAGGGCGATCTGGCTGGGCACGGAGGGGGTGGTAAGCAAGTAGGGTGCGATCGCGGCAAGCGGTAGCAGCGCGGCGAGGCTGCCGAATCGCCAAGGGATCAGGCGCCGCACAAGCGGGGCGTGGGGCCCGTAGGAGAACGCGTCGTACCGATTGAGCGCCCCGACCAGGACGAGCGCGGCCGCGGCGGCCACAGAACTCAACACCAGCCAAATCCCGGTTTCCAGACGTCGCGCGAGCCGGCCGATCGGTGCGCGTAGGAACGGCCCTCCCTCATCCGGGTGGGGGCCGTCGGTACCCCCCCTAGTGATCGCCATCTTGGCTGGGATCCTCGGGGCTCGGCACCTTATCGGCGGACGTGGTGATCCAAGCGCGTCCCTGGATGCGGCATGCCGCAACCCATCCGGAGGGCAAAGTGGATCCGGGTCCGGAGAACCACCTGGCCTCGGAAGGGTCCCAGAATCGCGGTCCGACCGCGAGGACCTCGTGGTAGACGGTGTGCTGCCCGATCCAGGCCTGAGGGACCCCGGCGCGGCGCCACCGTTCACGCCAGTGTTCGACGTGGTGAGGTCCGGCGGCGATGGCGATCTGAGCGCGGTGGAACACGACACCGTGCTGCTGAAGGATCAGGGCAGCGAGGGCCGCATGCACTCCGCAGTCCCCGATGAAGGCATCGTCGCCGACGGCGAGTCGGCACCAGGTCGCCGGCCATGGCACCGCCTGCCACTTCACGACCGCTGGCACCGCGGCCAAGGAGGTCTCCACCGTCCCGGTATCCAGGGCGCTGGTTAGGGCCAGTCGAGCTGTGCGGCAGCAGGTGTCGTCGTGTGCGGAAATGTGCGAGGCGGCGATGGTGGCGAACTGGGCCAGGTCGGTACTCAGCATGGGTCGCCCCAGGCAGTGCGTCCGCGGCCGAACGGGTAGGCCATCGAGGCGTCGTAGCCGCCGGCGCGGCCGATCGCCAGAAGATCTCCTCGGCGCAGGTCGCGCAGGTCCAGGTCGAGTGCGAGAACGTCGCGTTCCATGCACGTCCGGCCCAATAGCCGCCCGTCGCCTGGCGATAGGCGGTGTTGGTGGCCGTCTGCGTCGACCTGGGCGACGGGGTGGGGCCAGTAAGGGCCTTCCGGTAGATCGGACAGGCCGGCGTCGACGACGACGTCGCCTCGCTGGTTCGCGGGGACGATGACGCGGGTCAGCAGTGTCCCGCAGGGTTCGAGCAACGCTTTGCCGGGTTCAAAGAGCCACGGCACGTCCAGGTCCAAGTCGTTTCGCAGTTGGTCGGCGACATGGGCGACCGCTGCAGGTAGCGCGGGTAGGTCACGGGGGTGCCAGCCACCGCCGAAGTCGATCAGTTGGGGTGCGGCGCCGAGATGGTCAGCGATCACGGCCGCGCCGCGCAGCGACCCGACGCAGTCCTGCACCCAACGGTCGACTCCGATCGCGCTCTGCGCGGTGTGGAAGTGCACTCCCCATCCGGCGCCGAGGCGCTCGGTCAGCCCGCGCAACTCATGCCCGGCAGCCTCCACCTCGTCGCGGCTATCAACTTGGATGCCGAAGCGGCTGCCCATTCGGCGCCGCGACAGCCGCACTCCGAGGATCTCGGCGTCGATCTGGACCCCGAGATCGAGCATTTCGTTGATGAGGGCGAACTCGACCCCCGAATCCACGAACACCGCCCGTGCGGACACTGGCGCCGCTGGGTGTGGCCACCACTTGGCTGGGCCGTTCAGCACCACCGCCGCTGGTAGGGCGCCAAGCCTCGCGGCCAGCTGGTATTCGTCCTGGCTGATGGCCTCTGCAAGCATCCCAGCGTTGAGGGCCGCGCTGAGCAGGTCGGGGTGTGGGTTGGTTTTGATGCTGTAGCAGATCCCGACGTCCGTGTGATCGAGCGTGGCTCGGAACTGTTGCGCGCGAGCGATGAGTGCGGCGGTGTCCAGGTGTAACTGGGGTGTGGCGCTAGAAGTCGTGATGACGGGAAGTGCGTCCTGTGTGCGGAGGTGGCGGAGTGTGGCCGGGTTCTGTTCGTCGGTGGTGACGAGTCGCCGGCGGGCGATCTCCGGCATTCCAGAGGGGTGCTTGGTGGCAGCCGGGACGTAGTCGCTGGAGGACCAGGGGAAGTCGGGCGCCCCGAGGTCGGGGTGAACCGGGATCTCCTCAACGACTCGGGTGAATGACCCTGCGGAAGGTCGGTCGGCGCCGACCCGGGTGCCAGTGACCAGCGAAGCGGGCAGGTTCACGGACACCAGGGTCGCTCCATGTATCCAGGCCGGGAAGCGGGGGTTGATCTCCATGAGCGTCCGCGCGCCGTCCCAGTGCTCAATCAGCTCGAGCTCGCCGCCGCCGTGCCACCCGCTTTCCGCGACCCAGGCTCGCAACCGGGACAGCAGTGGCCCGTCCGGGGTGGTGACGCTTCCGGCCCATGTCTTGCCCGTGTCGGTCAGGACCGACTTGCGCATCATCGCGGCGCCGAGGAGCTCCCCGTTGCGGGCAGCGAAAGCGATCCCAACCTCTTGCCCGCTCTGGTGGCGCTCGACGTGCCAGGGCCCACCCCACAAGGCTTCGATCCGCCGGCCCGCGTGGAGGGCACCGTGTAGGGATTGCGCACGCACGGCCTCGTAGTGCTGCCCCTTGACCCACACCCCAGCTGGGCTGGCTCGCACGAAGTCATCTAGCGCGTCGTCATCCCCTGTGTAGGGCAGGGACGGGGCGAGCCGCAAGCCAAGCGCGTCAGCGGCCTCCCGCGGGGGCTTTGCCACGTTCTTCAGGGCACGGGTGGAGGGCGAGAGGAACTCGGGTCGGCCGTCGAAGGTCTGGGCGATGAGGCGGACCTCTAGGTCGAGGCTGGAGATGTACAGGTCACTGGGGCCAATGAGGTCATCGAGTTGGCGGGACCAAATCTCTGGTTCAATCTCGTTCCACGCCGGCAGCACCACCCTGGAGTCGAGGACTTGGGCGTGCAGGCCGGAACTCTCGAGCGAGTAGTCAAGCCCGATGAGCTGATGTGTGACCCCCGCCATGCGAAGTGAGCGGGCGATCCCCAACCCAGGCGAGGGGTTCGTCCCGCTGTGCATTCCGCTGATCACGATCTTGCCGACCACCCGCTGCCCTTCTCTTCAAGCCGTCAGATGCGACGTGCTCGCCCACGTGAGGCTATCGACCCTGCCTGGGTCTCACCTGTTCATCGTCAACATTCGGAATGTTGACAGGCGGCTGCAGGCCTGGATCGCGGTCGGACTCACCGCTTTGAAGGCCGGCCGTCTACCTGGACCCGAGCAATCCTCAGCCGCGCAAGTCAGGCTTGCAGCCGGTTGTAGTCGCGCTGGCTCATGCCGAAGAGGACGTTGGGTCCGGTGGTGCGACCGTAGCGGTGGGGTAGCCGACGATGAGCGCGGCGGCTATCGCCTCGCCGTTCGTGACGTACCGCCCGATGCGTCGTTCGACGAGGTGCTTCAGCCCGTAACTCCCCACCTCGGGTGTCGCGATCGGGGTGATATTCGCCTGTAGCCAGTCGGCCACCTCGAGGACTTCACGTTCCCGCGCGGCGAGTTCTCTCCGCTGCCGGGCGAGTTCCTCCCCGCGCTGGCGTCGGGGCTTTCGGTGTGCGTCAAACACGCCGATGCCGAAGTCGCTGAGCTCGGGGTGAGCGGTCATCACCTCAGCCAAGGGAGAGGGCTGTTGCGCTGCGCGCCTGGCTACCACGTAGGGCACGCCGGTGGCGTCGTGGAGTGCTCGAGCTTGGGCCTTGCGCGCTCGATCGCGAGTCATCATCGTTCCGTTCCTTGGGGCGGGCCCACGTCCCACCCCCTTCGGTCGGCGAAGTGATGGCTGATCTGCTCGCGCGATTCAGAGAACCTTGTCCTCGTCGCCGGGTTGGACGTGGGCCTCCGGCTCGGAAGCGGGCAGGCGCGGCTGCCGTCCCACAGTCTAGCCCGGCCATGCTTCGCTGCAGGTGGGTTCGCCTGGCCTCAGCGCCCGCTTCGGGCTGTCAGACTCTCGAACATGGTCGACGACGGATCACCGGCTGAGGTCGCGTACTACTACCCGGCGCCCTACTGGCACTACGACGAGGTCGACCAGGTGAAGGCGCTGCTGCTCTTCTTCGATCAGATCGCCATCCTGCGGCCGCGCTACATGTCAGGCATCGAGCGGCTGACCGATCCCGTCCTCGCAGGCCCACTCCTCGAGATGGGCCTCTTGAAGGTGCTCGAGCCTGAGGTGTTCGTGGATCAGCAGATGACCGAGGATCTCGCGACCGCGATGGTCTCCCTCCTGACCACCGGGACCTTCGATGACCTGGACCGCAGCTCTCATTTTCAAGAGTTGTCCCAGAGCCGAGTCGGGTGGGGCGCCGACATCGGCCTCGCGTCGATGCTCACCGAGGAACTGATCGGGCAAGGCCTTGCCCGATCCAGCGAGGACGGTGTCTCGATCCCTATGCACCCTGAGGTGCGCACCACGATCCTGGTCTTGCTCGCCCAGCTCGCGCGCGCAGCAGGACGCCGCCAGGGCTTGGATCTGCACCCAACGACGTCCCAAGCGCAACCGGCGGAGGCCCTGGTCAAGACACTTGCCCGAAGCCAAATGCCCTCGGCCGGCCACCTCGTCGCTCTGGACCTGGAGGCGGTCACCCTCGACCTCGCCAGGGTCCCGCTCGACGAACTGTTGGACTTCCGGGCCAGACACGCTGCCGAGTACCGGGCCTACGCGCGCGACCTGCACCAGGTCCTGGCCCAACTAGGACCCCTACCCGAAGACGAGCGCCGAGTGCTGCTTCAGGATCGTCAAGAGGAGCTGGCGGAGCGCGCGTTCAGCCTGCGCCGGACCTCCCGCTCGTTGCAGCGACCGGGCGGCGCCGGCCTCGCGAGCGTGTCCCTTGGTCTGGCAGGCGCGGCGTGGGAGCTGGCCGGGAACCGTGACCCGGTCAGTGCGGTCCTCGCCCTCGCTGCCGGCACGGCTGGTCTGATCTCCCCGCCGACGGCCGACGCCTACAGCTACGTCATCCGGGCAGCGAGAAGCTTCGCCTGAGGGGCTCCTGGTCACGAGCGGCTCCGTCTTCACCACCATAAGCGGATGAAGCGCCACGCCCGGGGTGCATAACGGGCTCATCACAGATGAGGGTGTAGGTCTGGTCGGCGCGTCGGTGGCGGGGTAGGGGCCGAGGTCTCCCGAGGATGGAAGTTCTCACACTGCCCATCCGGAAGACCTCGACGTGCCCGACGCTACCTTCGCTCGCCCCGACCTGACCACGTTCACGCGCCTTGACGAGCTCGGCCTGGTCGTGACCGGGCAACGCCTGGAGCCCAACAGGGCGGTGCTGGCCTGCCGCGTCATCGACGACGACCGATGGTGCCGACGCTGCGGCTGCGAGGGTGCTCCTCGCGACAGTGTGGTCCGGGAGCTGGCACACGAGCCGTTCGGGTGGCGTCCGACGACACTGGCGGTCACCATCCGCCGGTACCGGTGCACTGGGTGCGGGCGGGTATGGCGGCAGGACACGACCAAGGCTGCGCAGCCGCGGGCCAGGTTGTCCCGGGCGGCGCTGCGGTGGGCGCTCACCGCGCTGGTTGTCCAGCACCTGACCGTCGCCCGAGTCGCCGAGGCCTTGGCCGTCGCCTGGAACACCGCCAACGACGCGGTCCTGGCCGAGGGCAAGCGGGTCCTGATCAGCGACCCGGCCCGGTTCGGCGGGGTCGCGGTGGTCGGGGTCGACGAGCACGTGTGGCGGCACACCCGCAAGGGTGACAAGTACGTCACCGTGATCATCGACCTGACCCCGATCCGCGACGGTCGTGGCCCGGCCCGGCTGCTGGACATGGTCGAAGGCCGCTCCAAGGCGGCGTTCAAGACCTGGCTCGCCGACCGTCCCCAGGCATGGCGGGACGCCGTCGAGGTGGTCGCGATGGACGGGTTCACCGGGTTCAAGACCGCGGCGGCCGAGGAGCTGCCCGACGCGGTCGCGGTCATGGATCCCTTCCACGTCGTCCGCCTGGGAGGGGACGCTCTCGACCGGTGCCGGCGCCGGGTCCAGCAGGAGCTGCACGGCCACCGCGGCCTGGCCAGCGACCCGTTGTACCGGGCCCGGCGGACCCTGCACACCGGGGACGACCTCCTCACCGACCGGCAACGAGAGCGCCTGGTCCTGCTGTTCAGCACCGACGACCACGTCGAGGTCGAAGCGACCTGGGGCATCTACCAGCGGATGATCACCGCCTACCGCGACCCCGAACGGACCAGAGCCCGGGAGGCGATGCGCGCGCTCATCGCCTGCCTGCGCGACGGCGTCCCGGCCCCGCTGACCGAGCTGCGCCGCCTGGGCCGGACCCTGACCCAACGGGCCGCGGACGTGCTGGCCTACTTCGACCGGCCCGGCACCTCCAACGGCCCAACCGAGGCCCTCAACGGACGCCTGGAGCACCTGCGCGGCTCCGCCCTGGGCTTCCGCAACCTGACCAACTACATCGCCAGATCCCTGCTCGAAACCGGTGGTTTCAGGTCCCGCCTACACCCTGGATTGTGATGAGCCGCATAACGTCGGCTAATTCTTAGAAACAGCGCCCGTTCTTACAAGATTGAGTGCATCTCGACAGTTGTCGAGATGCAGCGAAGGTTGCGCACTCGCGTGCAACACTTCTTTCACACCCGAATGCCCTGGGCCCCGTCCATGCAAGATCCGCATCAGCGTGGCACATACCAGATCAGCTACATATGCATCCGAAGCGGGCCGAGAGAAACTTGAATCGTAGCCAGATCCGTGACAGTTTCCAACGACCGCCCCTTGATTAGGGTGACATGCGGTGTCCAGGTCGGCGAAGGCATACGGAGCGTCGATGAGGTGGATAAGAACTTCTCCGGCATCTCAACACCGGCCCATCGAACCACTGCCACCAACCCGCCCCAGAGTGCCTCGCGCTCCCGCAACAGTTCTGAGCTCGGGTCAAGAATGGCTGCAATCACGGGCTCCGCCGTTGAACCCAACGTGCTTAGTTGCACGATATTCTCCTCGCGGTGCGACGCGTACGCGCTAATCGAGGAGTCCGCGAAAGCCATCAGGTCTCGAAGTACAGCCTTCTTGGCTCGACCCGTTTGCGCGGAAACTTCTCCTGCCAACTCCTCAGCGTCCCCAACGTAAAGACAAGTGAGATGCAGCCTCGTAGGGCGAGCCGAACCTTTCGCCAAGGAGGTCCGTCTCTCGATCTCATCCAGAAGCGCAGCTCCGTTGACAACACCACGCTCCAGGATGAAGCGCATCCTTCTTAGGCACCCACCAAGCGCGGGTTGCGCGAGAGAGTTTCTGCAACCTTTGCCGCCTCCGCCACCTCACGAGTCAGCATCGAATAGCCAGCATCTAGCCTCGGTTCCGTGCCCGCGTTCAGAGCCTCCCTCTCGTCGCGCGCTTCTTTCTCAAGTTCGCGAAGCTTCTTGGCCATCGCATCAAGCTTGGCGAGTCGCACATTCATCTCTGTCTTGCTCATTTGTCCGATCCTCTCAGACGATCGAGTATTCGAATAGGGTCTTGTTATGTCCGACGGCTTGGTACAGGGAGACAAACTTCTCATGGAAGCTGTACGCCTTCGCCTTCTCAGACTTCCAAACATCATCGCGACTAACGAGGCGGAACAAGTCGTCTTTCGACTTGTTCATAAACGTCAGATATTCGTCGTACGCTTCCAACACCGTCGCGGCAGCCTCTGCAGCCCGGCCATCGGTTGTCGTGAGATGTTCCAAACGAGCAACGGGCGATCGTCGCAGGACGATCTCACAGCCTTGTCGGGGGACGATTCCCTCTGGACTAGAAATATCGAGCAATCCAACGACCGGCGTGTACGCAGCCATTACCCTCGCGAATCTCAATTTTAGGTTCGCAACCCGTCGCTCTGCGGGGGCGTGGGCCGTATACGCATCCACGACTGTGAAGGGATTGAAGCGTTCAAAGTTCAGACACAAAACACCCCACCATCGGCGTATGTCATTGAGAAGCATGACCGGGCGAAAGTCCGCCTGCGGATCTTGAGGCGCCCAATATCGATTCAGTACGCCTTCCCATGCATCTCGGTGGGCAGCCTCGTTCGTCAACGGCTTGGAATTGATCAGAAGCAACATCCTTGCGGTAAAGAGGTTGCGCGCATCGTCTTGCGGATCACCTATCAGGCGAACAAGGTCCTGCATGCTGAGCGTACGTATAAACTCGCCGCCACGTGAGAAGGGCCGAAAATCTCCATCTCGGCGCACGTTGTCGAGTCGAGCAACGAGTTGTGATGTCTCAACATAGTTGAGTCGTTCCTCTTTACTGGTTAACTCGTCAACCACGAATAGATCGAGATCGCTACCCTCTGTCGCTTCTTCTCGAGCCATGGATCCCGTGACGTAGATGCATGTTCTGGAGGCTAGGTCGAGCTGATCGAACTCTGAGGAGGCCAGCAGGGCAAGCGCTTCCCAGCGCTGGCGCGTGTACTCGCGCCGCCTGTCGATCTCAGCGAGGTCCGCCATCGATCGCCTCCTTCCTACATGACTGAGACTAGGGGAGCCCACCGACAGCGTCTCGAGAACGAGCCGCCCAGGATGCAACCGAGACCATCATGCCCGCTTGTGGAGGGCGTAGGCGAGCTCGAACTGCTGCCGCTCGTCGAGGGAGTCGGCGAATTGGCGGTAGTGGTGGCGGTCTTTGGCGGTCGGCTTCTTGCCGCGCCAGGCGGGTGAGAGGTCGAGGTGGGCGTGGGCGACGTGGACCCACTGCCAGGTCAGGCCGTAGACCCAGCTGCTGTAGTGGGTGCCGGGGCGGAACTGGCGGGCCCATTCTTCGAACCAGCGGGTCATCAGGACGCGGTGATGGATCTTGGCTTCGGTGGCGCGGTAGTCGCGTCGGCGCGTGTCTTCGACGGCCCGGACGATCCTGGCCTGCCACTCATCGGCAGTGACGAGCATGGTCGCGGAGCAGGCGCGGGCGCAGCGCACGCCCATCGTGCCGGGCATGTTGAGTGCTTCCGCGGCGGCCTTCCACGACTTCACGTCGGGGTGGAGCCGCGCCAGGGACAGGGACGCGAACGCCCTCACGGTGTCTTCGCCGGAGTCGAACGCGCCTTGCAGGTGCTCGAGGTACTGGGCATGCGGGATGACTTGGGGGATGACGAGCAGGTTGATCGGCATACGGCCTCTCTTGTGGGTGTCGAGGTGGTGGGTCAGGCGTCGGTGCGGTGCGCGGGCGGCCATGACGAGCCGGGTCAGGGTCGGGGTCATGACGGTGCGGTCGGCGAGCCAGCCGAGCGGGCCGTCGTTGGTGGTGGGTGTGAGCTCGGTCCACGGCGTCAGTGCGGCCGCCGCCTCGTCGAGGTCCGGCGCGGTGAGTATGCCGTCGGCGGCCGCCATGGCTGCGCCCCGCAGGCTGGGACTGGCTGGTGGGCGCATGCCCCAGCGAGGTCCACGGTCCGCGGTCCGCGCGGACGCCTCCGACTCCAGCGCTGTCGCCCAGGGCGCGAGCTGCTCGGCGCCGGGTTGTCCGGCGAGGTGGAGCAGGAGCGTGGACAGGTGGCGCAGGTCGGTCAGGTAAGCCTCGGCCGGCGACGGCTGTCCGAGGACCTCGAGGGGTTCGCCGGTGAGGGCGGTGTCGACGCGGGTCTGCAGGGCGACGACGTCGCTTCTGGCCGGCATGGCTGCGATGGTCGTGAGGTCGTGTTGGCACTGTCGCGTGGGGCCGGCGCCGAGCGGGTTCCCGCACACCGGGCTGGCGCCGACGCGGCGCAGGTGGGAGTGGCGTTGGTCGCGGAACGGCCGCTGGCAGGCTGGGCACTGCGCGACGAGGAGGCTCTGGTGGCGGGTGCAGGCGGTGACGATGAGGAGTCGCCACGCGCTCTGCCAGGTGCCGGTGTTGGCGAGGCAGGTCGGGCAGATCTGGGTGCCGTGGGCGGGGGTCCAGCCACGGGCAGCAACCTGCCGGTAGGAGTACGGGTCGTTCGGGTCGAGACCGGTGAGGTCGAGGGCGGTGCCGTCGAACGCGGTGAGGGTGGCGGCATACACGTGCTGTTCGTCGACGCGCGCGAGGGCCGCGAGCCGAGTGATCGTCTGTGGTGACGGCGCGAGGGTGAGGTACCGGGTACCGGCCCGTCCACGACCGGTCGCGCCGAGGAGCTGGGCTGTGGTCAGGCCGTTGGCGTCGGCGAGGTGCTCGAGCCAGGACTCGATCGACTCACCCGGGCGGGGTGTCACCGACACCGGCAGGACCGCGGTCATGGCGCGTCTGGGGGTGGTGTGCGCAACCCCCAGGCCCGGTCGTCCGGCAGGAGATCCTGGGGGTCACTTCCCGGTCCCTCGCAAGGGCGGGCGTCAACAGGCAGCCTACGTGGCGCGGCGTGACGTCTCATCTCGTTTGCTCGTGTGCTGTTGTCAGCGCCGCGCGCAGGAGCGTGGAGACATCGTGAGGGCAGCTGGGCTTGCGGGCTTCGACTGCCTTGATGACGCGTCGACCTTCGTCGAGGACCCACCCCAGTTCATCTCCGTCAATGGTCGCGACGCGGTGGGGACGATGGCCCGTACCGCTGAGAGCGCTGTCGATGCCGTCGACCAGGCCCGGGAAGAGCGGGCTGTCGAGATAGACGACGGTGTCGGGCAGGTCACCGCTGCTCAGCAGGTCTCGTGCCAGCGCCGGGACGTCTTCGGCGGTGTCTGCGACGTCGGCACTGACCACGACACGGTGGTCGACGTCGAGGACAAGCACCACGGGAACGTGGGAGTTGTCGACGAGTCGGATGAAGCCGGGGTAGACGTGCCAGGTGCTCATGCGGTCCTCCGCTGTCCTGGGTGTCGTTGGCGGGCGAGGTCGGGGCGGCCGTCGCGGTAGCCCTGCCCCGCGGCGATCCCGGTGTAGCTGGAGAGCTCGGCGAGGTCGGCGCACTCGGCCGTGATCAGGCAGCCCGCGCAGACCGCAACAGGTTCAGCCAGGGTGGCGAGTCGGGCAGCGCGGGTGAGAGTGGCGGCATACGCGGCCTCCCACCGAGCCCACTGTTTGGTGAGGTCTTTGCAGGCACCGTCGGCCAGGGACCAGGCGGCGTCACGGGCGAGAACTTCGCGGCTGATGCCTCTCACCGGGCCACCCGCAACGACTGCGCTCGTGCGCCCACGCAGATCATTGATAGTGGGATTCCTGCTCTCTCTCATCCGTACGTCCTGGTGATAGCCGCCCACGTGGCCTGGGTCGCGGGGATGGTGATGATGTCGGCGTCGGCGAGCAGCTGCTGCCCGGTCTCGGCGAGGACAAGGCGGGTCTCGGGGTCGATCGCGGCGTCGAAGGTACGCACGTGCCGGTCGGCGATGAACGGGCGCGGGCTGGTGAACGCCGGCCCGTGCGTGAGCCGCGTCCAGACCCACGCCAACGCCAGTTCGCGCCCGGGGTGCCCGTCGATCTCGGGTAGCCGGTCGGTGGCGAGGGGCAGCCGCGGAAGGCGGGTGACCGGACGGAGGGTGTCGCGGCGACGCTTGTAGTCCACCAGCCCGGCGTCGACGAGAGCGTCGACGGCATCGGTGAGGCGGGCGGCGTCGAGGTCGTGGATGCCGCGGCCGAGGCGTATGCCGTCCAGCAGCAGGCTGGCGTCGTCGTCGGTGGTGCCGAAGGCGTGGCACGCGCGGGCTGAGGACGTCGCGCCGTCATGGACGTGGGTGAGCAGCATGTGCAGCGCGATCGCGGCCTGCCAGCGGGTGCGCCACACGGCCGGGTCGGGCAGGCCGTCCTCGCCGGGCGCGGGCAGCAGCGCGGGGACGTGGTCTGGCCGTGTGCCGTGCCGCCTCACCTGGTGACCTAGCTGGGTGACGAGCCACTGGAGGCGGCGGGCGTCGTCGTGGTTGAAGCCGGCCAGGATCGGCTCGGTCTTCGGCGGCGGTGGTGGACGTTTGGGCAGGTAGCGGCCGGCGTTGGGGACGTGCTGTGGCGGGACGGTCATCGTGCACCCGCGGCGGCGACGTTGTGCGCCTTCGCGGAGCAGGCGGTCCCGGTGGTAGCCCGAGTGCAAGGCGGGTGCGGCCGTGGACAGGATGACGGCCACTGTTCTTGGGTCCGGGCTCGGAAACACACCCCACCGGCGAGCCGCCGCCACGTCGAGCGCCGGCAGGCCGCAGGGGCGGTCGGGCCACTGGTCGTCGATGGTATGAGCCACGACGGCGCACACCCGGCGCAAGGCACCGAGCCGGAGACGGGCCGACTGATGGACGACCGACGCCTCAGCCAGCGACGTGAGCTCGCCGACCAAGTCCACCAGCCGCGGCGAGGGCACAGTCGCCGGCTCGGTCAGGGACCCGGCCGGGACCAACAGCAGATGGCAGTCACGGCAAACAGGCGAGAGGGCGGTCTGCCAGAGCAGCTCTCGGCGACCGGTCAGGGCGGTGCAGCGCGGGCACACCCATTCGACGCTGAAGTGCAGACGCCAGCCTCCCCGGTGCGTCTTTCCGCGACCGCGGACGGTCGGCGGGTAGCGGTCCATCGTCAGGCGCGATGTGACCGTGGCGTCGAGGCCGGCGAGGGCTGCGACGATGTGCAGCTCGTCGGCTGGGACGTCAATGTCGCGGCGGTGACGGTCGATGGCCATGCCCCGGGGGAGTCCGTTCGCGTCGGCCAGCCGGACGGCATACGACCTCAGCGGTTCGCCCGGGAGTGGTTCAGGTCGGACGGGCCACGCGAGGGTCATGACACGGTCGCTTTGACGCGCCGCCGCCGAGAGGGCGGTGTGGGTGGTTGACGAAGCTCGGCCTCGCCGGCCATGGCTCGGGCCGACAGCGGGATGCTGTCGAGGTGAGCGGTGGTGATGGTGTCCGATCCGTCGTCGAAGGCGGCGAGGAGGGCCTCGGTTAGGAGCAGCGCGGTGTCGCCGACGTAGCCCTGGGTGCGTCGCCAGATGTGGCCCGCATGTTGCACGCTGAAGATGCCGGCGGGGGCGCAGTCGAAGTAGGGCAGCAGGACGGCTTCGGCGTCTTTGAGGAAGCGTTGCCAGGTGCGGCGATCATCCTCGGTAGCCAAGGGGTAGGCGCCGAGGGTGAGGCGTTCGAGGCGCGAGTTGATCTGGGGGTCCAGGTAGAGGGGTGACTCGTGCAGGTCGGCGCCGACGAGGATCAATGTGCCGCCGAGTTCACCGAGCTCTGTGTTGAGGTATTTGAGGAAGTCGAGCATGTCCCGGGAGTCCTTGTTGGACACGTCGAGGAAGTGGCTGTCGTCGATGATGAGCAGCCGGACGCCGTGTTGCCGGAATGCGTGGATGACGCGGGTGGTGGTGACCCGGACGAGGCCTTCGCTGGGGTAGCCCATCGTCAGCAGCAGGGTGGCCAGCACGTCGCGGATCTTCGAGGCGGCCCGCAGGGTGATGTAGACCTGTGGGATCCAGTCGGCGGTGACGCCAGGTTCGGGGTTCCACGTCGGGCGGGGATCCGCGCAGGCCGGACCGAGGAGATCTCGGTATGCCGCTTGGGCCCAGTCCTTGACGAACGTGGACTTGCCGACGGCGAAGGAGGCGCTGACCGAACCGATGGCCTTGGCGCCCGGTGGGCGGAGACGGTTGCGGTCGACCAGACGGGTCAGTTGGTGCTCCGCGCGCTGGGCGAGAACGGAGGGGAGCACCAGTCCGGTGAGCCCGCTGGTCAGTTCGTCCCAGTACGTGTCCTGGGCTACCTCGGACATGGTGTCGAACGTGTCGACCGGGATGGGCGTGGGCAGCGACTTGAGTGGGGTGGTGGCTTGCTGGTGCCACAGCCGAGCGTCCATCACTGTGCCTCTGCGTCGTAGTCCGGGAAGGGCGCGTCGTAGTCGATGACCAAGGGCTCGGCGTCGCCAGTGTCATCGGTGTCGTCGCCGGCCGTCGCGGTCCGCTGGCGCAGGGGTCGCACCACAGTTGCCTGCTCGTCGACGAGTTCACGGGCGGCTTCGGCCTCGGCGTGGTCGATCTGGGCCTGGTCGTGGCGGACGGCGGCGCGGATCAGCTTGGCTCGCCATTCCTCGTCAGTGGGAGCGGTGGTGAGTTCGGTGATCGCGGTGATGATCTCGCGGGCGACGTTGCGGCGGGACACCACGCCGTTGCCGCCACGGGCCTTGATGAGCTTGCGGGCGGCGTCCACGACGACGTCGGTCAGTGGGGCATCAATGAGATGGGCGTCGCGCCACTCGAGCTGGTAGATGCGGTCGTCCAGCCGGCTGCGGTGCCAGATCCGGGTGCGGTCTCGCGGGTCGTAGAGGAAGGGAACCTTGGCGTCCTTGGCGCGGTACGTGCCGGGTCGGACGCCGCGGATCTCGTCGAGGATGTCGCCGTCGTAGGTCAGGCCGCGGAACTCGATGCCGCCGTTGCCGGGGGTCAGCCACTTCTCGGGCAGGAGGCTAAAAATGAGGTCAGGGTGCTGGGGGACGAGCAACCGGCCGGTGATGTTCATGAGCATGTCGTGTCGCTCGATCGGGGTGAAGTTGCCGTCCTCGACGCCGGGAATCTTCACGCCTTCGTGTCGATCGCGGTGATACGAGACGCCGACAAAGCGGTGCAAGTGCTGCTGCAACTCACGCCACGAACCGAGCGGCTCATATCCCACCCAGCCGACGAACCGTCCCCGTTCATAAACGGCGCGGCCTTTAAAGCCGGCGCCGTTGCGGAACGACTGGTATGCCGCCTGGAGACGGTCGTGCCAACGCTCCACAATGTTGTTGTCCAATGGGCGCCCAGGTCTGCTCGGCATGAAGTCGACGGCCCCAGTCGCGGAGCAAGGCCAGGACAGGTTCGCTGAGGAAGATCTTGCCGTTGTCGGCACTCAACGAGACGATCGCGATGCCGGGCTTGACGTGGCGACCCTGAACTTCGCGGCTGGTGCGGACGCGGCTGGAGTGCGCGGTGATGGGGTCGTCGCCGAAGTCGAGGCTGGCCAAGATGCCGCACCAGCGGAAGTCGTCGATCGTCGTGCCCTCGACGACCATGGAGAAGGGCCGGATTGCGTCATACAAGGCGAGGGCGACCTCGAGGGAGTTCGCGGACTGAGGCACCACTCGGCATGCGACGACGACCCGGGTGGGGATCGAGATGATCGTAATGATCTCGACCTAGTAGACGCGCTCGTACACGTCGTCCCAGACAAGGTTGTCGCAGCGGGTCACGTCGACGGCGAAGTGCCCAGGGTGCGTCGCGGGGTAGTTGGAGCGGGCGGCGTTCTTCCGGATCGAGGCGGTCTTGTGCTGCTTGGTGGTCCGACCGAGCGCAGCGAAGCGCGTGGACAAGTACTGCTGGGTGATCCGCTGTGGGAGGTCGATGTCATCGATCCCCTCTTGCTTGAGCCGGACCAGGATACGTCGCTCAATCTCGACCAGGCTGACCCTGCTCTTGGTGCCGTCGAAGGCTGCGAGCTCCTCGTCGACCATCCGCACGAATCGCGGGTCGATGACCTCGAAGCCTTGCCGTCCCTTGGTCTTGCGCCCGTCGACCAGCCCACGGAGGCCATCGCGCTGAAACGCCTTGATCCAGTCGCGGATCGTGTTCGGGGACACGCGTTCTTGATGATCTCGCCGGCGAGCACCCGACGGACTCTCGTCCGGTCCACGCCCTACTCGAACGTCAGCTGTCGGGCCATCGCCTCGATGCGTTGGGTCAGGCTCGCGTCGAAGCCCTCACCGAATGGATAGAACGGCTCGCCCTCGCGGGCCATGAGCGGGTGACCGTCGCGATAGCCCGTGAGCACCTCGAACACGACCTCGAGCTTCAGTCGCACCTCCATCTTGATCTCGGGCGAGAGGCTGTTCCACCACGGCTGGATCGACAGATGGATGGCGTCGAGGCCGTCCTCGCCGATGCCGGTGACGGCAAGCTGATCCGCGCGAACGAAGTGGTTGTCGCCCAGTGCGTCCTTCACCGTCGCACCGTGTCGGCCGACCTCGACGACGACGGCGGGACCGAACGACATCAGCACTCGAGCGCCCTCGAACAACTCAACGGCCTTACTCACAACGACACCGCCGCCACGTCGTGGATGACAATTCGGGTCTTGCGCTTCAGGGGACGGTCGAGATCGCATTCGATTTGTCCGCTCCAGATGCCGTGCCACATAGCCGAGATCACGTGCCCGCCGCCGGCGTCCAGTCCCAGGACGTCGCCGATCGTCCCGTCGCCTTCGAGGTACTCGCGGATCAACCGCAGCGACCCGGCATACCAGGGCATTGGTCGTCGATAGGCATGAATCCACATGAGGTTGACGCGCCGCACGCGTGACCAGCCGCTGAAGACCTCATGCTCCCAACCGACCTCGGCACAGGCGTCCTTCGTTAGCCTGACCTTGAGCGTGAAGTCGTCGTCCTGCCGGACGGCAGGTCGGGCATCCCACAAGCGAATCGTCCCGTCGTCGTGACGGACTAAGAGGTCGGGCGTGTGGTCGAGTCGGCGCCCGCGCCGCCTCGCCGCGAGACGCAGCAAGCATGGCTGAGCGACCAGCCAGTTAACGTCCAGGTGGCGGTCGAGCTCTCGGACCAGGTCGTGCTCAAGCCCCGACTCCAGGCGCAGGTGGCCCCCCGTCGTCACGCTGAAGGCGTAGACCGGGACGTGGCCTGATCGCGCCTTCACCATCGGCGCCCTCGTCCTGCGGAGCTGGGTGACATCGGGGCGGTCCACCCAGGGCCACACCGCGAGATCGGCACCGATGTCGAAGAGCCACTCAACTCCCAGATCCGGTGCCAGCACCACAGGGGCTGGGCGCTTGCGGGCATGCGAAATAGACTCGTCCACGCGACGGCACCTTCGTTTCTGCGCAACAGATTCATCAGGGTCGGCGTTGAGGGGTGCCCGGTGCAAAGGGCGCCCCTCATCCATGTCTGGAGTCAGGACACTCTCGGTCGACCTGATCGCAGCCTAGACCGGGCAGGAGCACGCAACAAGCGGAGCGCGCCCATTAATTTTGTATGCCGCGCACCTTCGCTTCTCGTTCAACGTTAGGCATCAGCCACAGGTTTCCCTGCTAGACGCAACTCTGCAGGTCGTAGCGTTACCCGTTTAATGTGCAGCACTGCACATAAAGTTGGTTCAGGCGGTCGCGAGACGAGCGGAGGTCGACTAGCGTGACGGGTACCAACCCTTCGGACGGCCTGACCAGCCGTCCCCGCGAGAACCGTGGGATCATTCCTGTGCCTAGGCTCCATCGAGCAATGCCGCCCGGTGGGCGCACTGTGCCCGCAGCCTTGGATTGCCTCCCGAGTGCCACCGCTGCTCCGGACACTTGGCCCTGTCTAAACCCCGCCTGTCAGGGGAGGGACCCAGAGTCTGCAGGGCCAGCTGAGCGTTCTGGTGTGTGCACTTGGCCAGCGAGGGGTCGACCCAGCTACTTCTGTTCGAGCGCCTGCCGGGAGCAGTACGAGTACGAACGTGCCCAGTTGGCCGAGGACATCAAGGCCCTCGAGGAGGCCCTCGACGCTCCTGATGGCAGCTACAGAGACCGCCGCCGAGTCGAAACCGAGTTGGCCAAGCGCCGGTGGGGGATGCAGCGCTACCTCTTCGACTCCGCCCAGCTCACCCCGTCACGCAAGCGCAGAAAAGGAAACGCATGACCCCCGTCGGGTTCCAGGACAAGGTCGCCTTCGTCTGGAAGGTCGCGGACAAACTGCGCGGCACCTTCAAGCAGCACGAATACGGCTCGGTCATGCTGCCGCTGCTCGTGCTTCGCCGGATGGACGCTGTGCTCGTGCCGACGAAGCAGGCGGTTCTCGACGCGGCGGTTGGCATGCAGGACATCGGGGAGGGTCAGTCTGCCCTCCTCAAGAAGAAGGCTGGCCACCGGTTCTACAACACTTCACCGCTGACCTTTGCCAGCCTGTTGGGCGACGACAAGAACCTCGCGGACAACCTGCGCACCTACATCCGCAAGCTCTCCCCCGAGGCGTATGCCGTGATGGAGGCTTACGACTTCGACCCCAAGCTTGAGCGGCTCGACCGCGCCGGGATCTTGTATGCCGTTGTCGCGGACTTCGCCGATCTTGACCTGCGACCGTCGCAGGTAAGCAACGAGGCGATGGGCTACATCTTCGAGGAGCTGCTGCGGAAGTTCTCCGAGATGAGCAACGAGACCGCCGGTGAGCACTACACGCCGCGCGAGGTCATCAGCCTGATGGTGAACCTGCTCGTATCGGGCGAGACCGCCAAGGAACTCACCGAGAACCCAAAGCCGGTCCGCACGGTCTACGACCCGGCAGCCGGCACTGGCGGGATGCTCATGACCGCCCTGCACCACATCAAGGACCTCAACCCGGCAGCGATCGTCAACGTCTTCGGCCAGGAGCTCAACGACGAGACGTGGGCCATCGCCCAGTCCGACCTGATGATGCAGGACACCGCGCCGGAGCGGATGCGCAACGGCAACAGCCTCACCGCCGACGCCTTCCCTACCGAGAAGTTTGACTACATCCTCGCCAACCCGCCCTTCCCCGGACAGTTGGCGTGTTGCGCGCTAGGTTGTGGGTGTGCCAACGACCGAGTCCTCGCCGATGTGGAGGCTCGGTCGGTCGCTGCCTGAGCGGACCGTCGGCGCCCCGAAGGTGGTCGGCGAGGAATCGCTGAGGAAGCGGGAGGTGGCGTTGGGTCTGCGACCGGGTCAACCGTTCCTGTTGCCGCCCGACGGGGGCCCCGATCTTGATGTTCTGGCGTACTTCTTCTCACCGAGTTTCGGCTTGTTGTCGGAGCAGAGTCAGTTGTCGTACGCCAAGGATCTGCGCCTCTTCTTGAGCTTCATGGAGGGCCAGGGTCGTCAGTGGCGCGAGGCCTCGGCGGACGACGGTTTGGATTACGAGTTCTGGCGCCGGCGCGATGAGCGGAACCCGCGTCGGGTGTCGGCCAGCAAGTTCGCTCGGGAGTGGGCCGCGTGCCAGCGGTTCTATGCGTGGCAGGAGCGCCGCGGCGTACTGTCCTTGTCTGGTGGAGGTCTGGCCGGCGTCGTGGATCTTGCGCTCAGGCCTCACCGCGAGTCGCGTAGCAACAGGGTCAAGTGGCTGCTGCCGACGGCCTACACCCAATGGCGCGACGTCGGCCTCGCCGGGCTTGGGCCCGGCGGCGACCGGGATCCGAGCTGGCGCGGCCGGAACGGAGGTCGCAACGCGGCGTTCGCCGACCTGCTGTGGAGCAGTGGGCTCCGCTTGCGCGAGGCCGGCTCGTTGCTCACGGTCGAGCTCCCCGAGATCGATTCGGCTAGCCACTATCTGCGCGGCCGCGTCGGGTCGGGAGTGGCGAAGATGCGGCGAGGTCGAGACTTCTGGGTCAGCCGCACCGCTCGACAGGGCGTTCAGGGATACATGGTTTCGAGCCGTGGGCTGGCGGTGGACCGAGCTCGTCGGGCCGGCCGGTACGACGTGGCGGACCGCCTACTGATCAACGCGCGCCAGGGGCAGCGGCTCACCGTCGAGGATGAGGCACGTGGTCAGGAGCGGACGGTGCTCGTCGGAGACCTCCCGCTCCGGGACCGCATGCGGCTGTTCGCCAGGACGGACGCCGGGTGGGAGCCGGCCATGCTGTTCCTTGGCGAGTCGGGCCTGCCGATGGCCCCGGACACGTGGGAGCGCGTCTTCGCTCAGGCGTCGCGCCGGTGCCTGTCGTTGGGTGTCCCGGTGACGTGCCACCCGCACATGCTGCGCCACTCCTTCGCGTTGCGCATGCTGCTCACGCTGACGCATGCCTTCGACCGGCGGATGGGGCTCACCGCTGAGGAGAGGCGCGAGTACCGCCTCCTGTTCGGTGACCCTTGGGTGCTGGTGCAAACACTGCTGGGGCACACCAGCCCAGAAACGACCCGCAACATCTACATGGAGCCAGTCAGCGGGCTGCAGGTCGACCTGTTCCTCAACGACGACGAACTCCGTGGTGACATCGCCTTCTCCACGACCGTCACCAAGTACCTGGCAGGCACCGGTCTGGTTAATGTCGGAGCTCAGGAGTGAGCAGCCGAGCGGTCCTGCCGGAGCGGGGGTACCGGCGTCAGTCGCCTCTGGAGGCCTCCGCCCTCGAAGTGACCGTTGTCGACGGGGCGGGCCGCACCCACGGACCCTTCGGTTTCGCCGACCTACCCGCCCACGGGCAGGTTCGCAACGAACTGATCGCGGCGTTCGTCGCCGCCACGAACGCTGACGGGCCATGGCAGTCACCGTCATCTGTGCGCACTGCCCACAGCACCGTGCGGCACTTCCTGAGGCAACTAGAAGGGCTGGAGGTCCGGATCGGCACGCTGGCCGACTTCACGCCCGAGCACTGGTGGGCATGGCGCGCCGATGTTGAGTCACGCAACCGGTGGCCGGGTCAGATCTCCATCATGCGCACCCTGTTGCGGCATTGCCCCGAGGTCGGCCCGTTGACGCTCAAGGCGATGGCGCACCGCACGAGCAAGCCCAAGCGGCGCCTCTACGGGGCGTACACCCCCACAGAGTTCGCGACGATCCGCGCGGCTGCGTTGGCCGACCTGCGGACCGCCGAGGCACGGGTACGCCGCAACGCCGAACGTCTGCGCGCTCACTGGGCGGGTGACCCCGTTGACGTCCCCGGGACGGTCTTCATGAACGGTCGGCACTGGACCGCGGGAGAAGTCCTTGACCGCCTCTACCGGCTCGGGCGGCTCTTCCCGAAGCACGGCTACCGCAAACCGGTTGCGTCGGTGAGCGAGTTGCTGGGCCACCCTGAGGTCGCGCCCACCAACGCGCTGTTTCCCACCAAGCTTGAGATCTTCTCTGCCATGGTCCTGCTCGTCTGCGACCGCGGCTACAACCTGTCCACCCTCGCCTCTCTTCCGGTGCCCGAGTCGGCGGGTGAAGACTCTGACGGCGGTGCCGTCCTGATCACCCATCTGGACAAGCCGCGACGCCGGTCGCTGCGACACTTCACCCATTCATACGCCGGGCCGGGAGCACGCGCCCTCGAACTGGTCGTGGCGTTGACCGAACCAGCCCGCACAGCACTGGAGCTGGTGGGCCACCCCACGGACCAACTTTTCATTGCGGCGACGCCCAGGGGCACCTCCCGGCATCCGACGGGGACGTTCCTCACCGAGAACTTCACCAACGGCGGAACCGCCCGTGAATGGTCCACCCGTCTTAACCTGCGAGGCGAGGACGGCGCCCCGTTCCTGGTGTCGTTGGCCCGGCTGCGCCTGACCGAGCAGGTCGTCAACCGCAGGGCAAGCCAGAACACCGACGCGGTCAGCGAGGACATCTACCGCTCTCCCGAGGCACTCACCGCGGCCATGGTCAGCGACGTCATCCTCGATGGACAACACGACGCCATCGATCACGCGAACCAGACGGTGAGGATGCGGTTCGTCGCCGACCCCGCTGAGCTGGCGGTCTCGGACGCGACTCGTCAGGCCCTGACCGAGGGCCGGATCGACACCGCCACCGGCGCCTGCCTGGACCACCTTCACTCACCGTTCACGCCCGCCGGATCGGCATGCACCGCATCCTTTCTGACGTGCCTGGCCTGCCCGAACGCCGTCGCCACGCCGGCCCACCTACCCCGCTTGGTCACCCTCGAGAGAGCCCTCGACAATCTCGCCACGGTGGCACCAGCTCGGTTCACCCGCCTCTACAAGACACACCGTGACCGCCTCACCGATGTCCTGCACCAGGCAGGCACCCCCACGGAACTCCAGCAGGCGTCCGCTCACGCCACCGACGAGGACCGCGACATGATCGAACGCCTCCTCAAGCGGGAGCTCGACGGATGACTGCCATCCCCGCGCGCGCACCCGCCCCCACGCGGCCGACAGCAGTTGGCGCGCTACCCATCCCGAAGGCCACCGCCTCGGTCGTCCCCGACGGATCCGCGTACGGGGACGCGATCTGGGACGTCACGCCGCTGTCCGGTCGCCCCACCGCCAGATGGCTCACCATCGACTTCTCCCGGGCCCCCGAACCGGTACGCGAAAGCCTGCGCCACTTCATCTACCTCGTCCTGACCACGGACACGCCCATTGGCGCGCTGGAGCGACCGGTCTCGACACGCGCACGGCTTACCCCGACCAGCGTCAAGGCCCTGTGGGAGGACCTGAGTCCCTTCCTCGACTGGCTCGATGAGCGCGGCACCCAGCGGATCTCCGACCTCGACGAACACGACCTACGCGACTACGCCCGAACCGTCCAAGACGCACCCGTCACCCAACCCACTCGCGGCCGGCGCCTGTTCGCGGTCACCCGCCTCTGGCTCCACGCGCCCTACCTGCGACCCGAGGCCCGACTGATCCAGCCGTTCTGGGAACGCGACGGTGTCGCCGAGATCCTCGGCCCCAACCAGTGGTCACCAGAGAACAAGACCCCGCCGGTTCACCCCGCCACCATGTCCGCGCTACTGGTGTGGTGCCTGCGGATCCTGGAGGACGCACCCGCCGTCACCGCTCGGCACGCCATCGGCACGACACCCACCGCCGCGGCACCGGCCGACGATGCCTTCGCGTGGCTCGATCCCGCGACGGCCAGCAACCCCCGCAGGTCCCGCCAACTGCTCAGCGCAGCCTCCCTTATTGTCACGGCCTACCTGACTGGGATGCGCGCCGACGAGGTCCTGGCCCTGCGCCGTGGCTGCTGCACCCCC
>CAKZIH010000012.1 GCA_936931335.1 uncultured Nostocoides sp.
CGGAGAGCCGCAAGAAGACATAGAAGGCGGCGATGCCGAAGACGATCATCAGCACCGCGCCCACCCCGGTGATGGACTCCGACCCGCCGATCGCGCCGCCCCAGGCAACCGCGACCACGCCGAGGCCGAGCAGGCCGAGCGCGGCGCCGGCCGCGAGCGGCAGACCGAGGAAGATGACCGGGAAGCGGAACAACGTGCGGAACGAGCCGCTGATGATGTCGCTCACGCTGAGCAGACGATTGGGCACCGGCGGGTTCGGCCGGTGCGGCGTGACGGTGGCGTCGGTCATGGGTCCCCCCAGGTCATGCGGACGGCTCACGGCCCCGCGGCGGCGCCCCCATGGTAAGTGCCCGCTGCGCCCACGAGGTGCGCCTCGACCTCGCGCGCCGTCGCCGCAGTCGCTCCGAAGCGTTCGGCCCGGGCCACCACTCGCGGCTCGCGTCGCATGAGCTCCCAGCCCCGGCGCAGGAGCACCATCGGCGGCTTGCGTCGCTCGTTCAGGTCGCGCGCCAGGCGCCGGATCGCGGTCACCGCGGGTCGTCCGCGCACGCACCAGGCCGTATGCAGTAGCCCCGCCGCCCGCAGCGGTGCGGCGAGTTCGGCGGCAAAAATTCCTTCGGCGACAACGAGATCCGTCGGTCGGCAGGTGGTCGTGGTGCGCGCGACCGCGCGGCTTTGGGAGATGTCATAGACCGGGGTTTGGGTGGCACCGGTGTCCACCAATTCGGCCAGCGCGCGCATCGCCGCTTCCCGGTTCCAACTGTCGGAGTGGTCCCAATCGACCATCCCGCCCAGGGCCTGGCTGCGGGGCAGCTGCGGATCGTCGTGATCGCGGTAGAAGTCGTCGAGGCGCACGATCGGCCAGCCGTATGCCGTGGCCAAGCGCTCCGCGAGCCGGGATTTGCCCGCACCGGACGGCCCGGCGAGCAGGACCACCCGGGCCCGGCTGAGCGCGCTGGACTGGTTGGACGAGGTGGACTGGTTGGACTGGCTGGGCTGGTCGGACTGGCCGGGCTGGGCTGACGGGACGGGCAGGGCAGCAGAATTGGGGTTGTCGGTCACCGGGGAAATCAACGGCCCTTGGGGTGCCAGACGGTCTTGGTCTCCAGGAAGGCTTCCAGCCGGGAGAGATCGGGGGTGAGGGTCCAGTCGGGCTCGGCGATCTCGGTGCCGGCGAAGGCCGGGCGCCGCACCCGCTTGAGGTTGTCCGCGGCTGCGACTTCCAATGCGGCCCAGTCCAATTCGCTGCCGGCGGCGCCACTCAGGTCGAGGGCGTTGACATCGCGGTGCGAGGCCAGCCAGGGGGCGATCTCCGCGGGATCTCCGGTGATCAGGTTGACCACGCCACCGGGCACATCCGAGGTGGCCAGTGCCTCGGCCAGGGTGATCGCCGGGACCGGCCGACGGTGGCTGGCCACGACGACAGCGGTATTGCCGGAGACCACGATCGGCGCGATCACGCTGACCAGGCCCAACAGCGAACTCGCTTGCGGCGCAATGGCAGCCACCACACCGGTCGCCTCGGGTGCGGAGATATTGAAGTACGGACCGGCCACCGGGTTGAGCCCGCCGAGCACCTGGGCGTACTTGTCCGACCACCCGGCATACCAAACCCAGCGGTCGATCGCGGCGTCCACCACCGCGGCCGCGCTCGTGGGGGTCAGGCCTTCGGCGGCCCGCACCTCCTCGACGAACTGCGCCTTGCGCGACTCCATCACCTCGGCGACCCGGTAGAGCACCTGCCCCCGGTTGTATGCGGTTGCCCCCGCCCACCCCGGCTGCGCCTTGCGGGCGGCGACGACCGCGTCGCGGCCGTCCTTGCGCGAGCCGGCGGCGGCATTGGCGAGGAAGCGCCCGCGGGAGTCGGTCACCTCATACGAGCGCCCGGACTCGCTGCGGGGGAACGCCCCACCGAGGTAGAGCTTGTAGGTCTTCTTGACCTCGACCCGGCTCACGCCTGCGCTCCCGTCGTGACATAGGCCGCCAATCCGTGACGGCCACCCTCCCGGCCGTAGCCGGATTCCTTGTAGCCCCCGAACGGGCTGGTCGGGTCGAAGCGGTTGAAGGTATTGGCCCAGACCACTCCGGCCCGCAGTTGGTCCGCCATCCACAGGATCCGCGAGCCCTTCTCGGTCCATACCCCGGCCGAGAGCCCGTATGGCGTGTTGTTGGCCTTGGCGACCGCCTCACTCGGCGTGCGGAAGGTCAGCACCGAGACGACCGGCCCGAAGATCTCCTCCTGGGCGACGCGATGGGTCTGGCTGACCCCGGTGAAGACCGTCGGGCGGAACCAAAAACCCTTGTCCGGCAACGGACATCCGGTATCCCAGCGCTCGGCCCCCTCGGCCTCGCCGGCGGCGACCAGCTCGGTGATCCGGCCCAGTTGCTCGCGGGAGTTGATGGCGCCGATGTCGGTGTTCTTGTCCAGCGGGTCGCCGAGCCGCAGGTGCTCCAGGCGCCGCTTGAGCCGGTGCTCGACCTCATCGGCGACGGACTCCTGGACCAGCAGCCGGGAGCCGGCGCAGCAGACATGACCCTGGTTGAAGAAGATCCCGTTGACGATGCCCTCGACCGCCTGATCGATCGGGGCGTCGTCGAAGATGATGTTCGCGGCCTTGCCCCCGAGCTCCAGGGTGGCCTTCTTGTGGGTGCCGGCGATGCTGCGGGCGATCGCCTTGCCGACCTCGGTGGAGCCGGTGAAGGCGACCTTGTCGATGCCCGGGTGGGCGACCAACGCCTGCCCGGTGCCGCCCGCGCCGGTGATGATGTTGACCACCCCCGGCGGCAGGTCGGCTTGCTGGCAGACCTCGGCGAAGAGCAGCGCGGTCAGTGAGGTGGTCTCCGCGGGCTTGAGCACCACGGTGTTGCCGGTGGCCAGCGCCGGGGCGATCTTCCAGGCCAGCATGAGCAGCGGGAAGTTCCACGGAATGATCTGTCCGACAACGCCATACGGGCGCGGCGCGGGGCCGAGCGAGGCGAACTCGAGCTTGTCCGCCCAGCCGGCGTGATAGAAGAAGTGCGCCGCCGCCATCGGGATGTCGACATCGCGCGACTCCTTGATCGGCTTGCCATTGTCGAGGGACTCCAGGACCGCGAACTCCCGGGCCCGCTCCTGCAGGATGCGGGCGATCCGAAAGAGATATTTGCCGCGGTCGGCGCCGCTCATCCGCGACCAGGTCCGGGTGTATGCCGTGCGCGCCGCCTTCACCGCCGCGTCGACGTCCGATTCGTCCGCCTCCGCGACCTGGGCGAGGACCTCCTCGGTCGCGGGGGAGATCGACGGGAACGGGGTGCCGTGACCCTCGACGTCCTCGCCGCCGATGAAGAGCCCGTATGCCGGCTGCAGGTGCACGACGGATCGGGACTCCGGTGCGGGTGCATAGTCGAAGACAGGCGCGGAGCCGCGCTCGCGCAGCCGCATGGATTCCTTGGGGGTGGGCACCGGGGCGTCCCTTTCAGTAGAGGCTCGGGGCGTCGTCGGTGACATAGTCCGCTCCGGAGTAGGCGCCGATCTTCAGTCGTTGGCGTTGCAGCAGTAGGTCGTTGAGCAAGCTGGAGGCACCGAACCGGAACCAGTGCGGGTCCAGCCAGTCGGCGCCGGCGACCTCGTGCACGGCGACCAGGTTGGTGATCGCCTCCTTGGTGGTGCGGATCCCGCCGGCCGGCTTGACCGCCACCTGACGCCCGGTCCACTCCCGCCAGTCGCGGACGGCCTCCAGCAGGATCACGGTCACCGGCAGCGTGGCGGCCGGGGCGACCTTGCCGGTGCTCGTCTTGACGAAGTCGCCACCCGCCAACATCGCGATCCACGCGGCGCGACGGACATTGTCATAGGTGACGAGCTCACCGGTCTCGAGGATGACCTTGAGGCGACCCGACCCGCAGGCGGCCTTGACCGCGGCGATCTGCTCGAAGACGGTGAGATAGTCCCCGGCGAGGAAGGCGCCCCGGTCGATGACCATGTCGATCTCGTCGGCGCCGGCGTCCACGGCATACGCGACATCGGCGAGTTTGACCGGCAGTGCGGCCCGGCCGCTGGGGAAGGCGGTGGCGACCGAGGCGACCAGGACGCCGCTGTCGCCGAGGGCGTCCTTGGCGGTGGCCACCATGTCGGGATAGACGCAGACCGCGGCCGGCCGCGGGGTGGCCGGGTCGCCGGGGTCGGGCTGGCGCGCCTTGGCCGCGAGACTACGGACCTTGCCGGGGGTGTCGGCCCCCTCGAGGGTGGTCAGGTCGACCATCGAGATGGCTAGATCGATGGCCCAGGCCTTGCTCGCCGCCTTGATCGATCGGGTCGCCAGGCCGGCGGCACGGGCATCGCAGCCCACCTCGTCGACCCCCGGCAACCCGTGCAGCCAGGTGCGCAGCGCCGTGGTGGTCAGCCGGGAGACGCCGAGCAACTCCCGGGCCCGCTCGTCGGCGTCGACGGTGCTCTCAATGGTCACCCGGCGAGTTTACGGCGGGGGCCCCGTCGCTCGGGGTCAACCGGCGGGTTGCGGGCTCACGGAAGCGCGGGCGCCGGGGGACCGAGTCCCAGAATGGCCAGGCACGAGGCGCGCACAGCGGCGTCGATCCAGTGCGGTAGGTCGGTGTCCGCGCGCAGGTAGCGTCGCACGAAGGCGTAGCCACTCTCCTGGCAGGCGACCGCGACGAATTCGAGAACCTGCACGTCACTGCGTCCATAGAGCCGTGTCGCCAATGCGGCCATCCCGGCGGCAACCCCATCGTTGACGTGCCGAATCTCGTCGCGAAGCGGGCCGTCCACCAAGGTGACCAGGTCTTGTTGGCGATAGAGCGTCATGGCGATGGCATCGGCCGGGTTCTCGCGGCAGAACGAGGGGATGTGCGCGGCCGCGTCGACGGCCGCCGTGGTCGCGTCGTCGTGGGCAAGGGCCGGCAGCAGTCCGGCCTGGAAGCGTTGAATGGCCCGCAACCACAAGGAACCAAAGAGCGCGTGTTTGGAGGGAAAGCGGTAATAGATCGAGTTCGCCGGCGTATGGAGCAGCGATGCGACATCGTCCACGGTGGCCTCGCGCCAGCGCGCGACGGCGGCCGTCGCTGCCGCGTCGAGGATGCTCTCCGTGGTGAATCGCGGCGGTCGAGCCATACGAAAAATCCTATGGTGCTAGTTTTTGACTATGAGCTCTAAAACCTTGCGAACCACGTCGTCGCCGCTGTCGCGCATCCTGCCGGCCGCGCAATTCAGCGAGTACCACAGCGGTGTGGTCGAGGCCCCGATCCAGACCGTCTGGGCAGCGCTGCACGGCCTGCGCTGGAGTGACCTGCGGATCGGTGGACCACTGATGGCCCTGCGCGGCTTGCTCACCCCGCTCGGCCAGGACCGGCTGCTCGAGACCTTCGTGAAGCGGGCCGGCGCCATCAAGGTCGACGATGCGCCGCACTCCACCCTGCTCGTCATGATCGGGAAGCCGTGGTCTCCGGTTCCCCAGCACGAACGGGTGTCCAGCGTGGCGGAGGTGGAGGCATTCGATGCACCCGGGTGGCTCAAATACGGAATGGAATGGCAGCTGCATTCACTGCCCGGCAATCGCACCCTGGTCGAGACTCGGACACTCTGTCGAGCGACGGACCCCGCCGCGCGCCGAATGTTTCGGTGTTACTGGACCATCATTCGGGTCTTCAGCGGGCTGCTCCGGCTCGACATCATCGCCTCGCTGAGGCGACTGAGCCGAGATCTGGGCGGAGCGGCTACCGGCCGCGGCGACTGAAGGCGGCCCGGCGCACCCCCCTGAGTGCGCCGGACCTGCTATGCCGCCCCTCAGTCCGCGGCGAGGGCGGCCGACGGCGGGACCCGGACGGCGTGCCGGGCCGGCAACACCGAGGCGAGGAGACCGGCGACCACGGCGACCAGGGCGATCAGCGCGAGCCGGGCCCACGGCACGCTCACCGAGATGGGCATTTCCTGACCGATGAGGGTGTGCGCGCCGGCAATGCCATAGACCAGCCCGAGCCCGATCCCCAGCAAGGCGCCGCCGAGGGCCATCAGCACCGCCTCGATGGCGAGGGTGGCGCGCACCTGCCGGGCGGTGAAGCCCAGGGCGCGGATCAGGCCGTGCTCGCGGGTGCGTTCCAGGACCGAGAGCGAGAGTGTGTTGCCGATCCCGACCAGGGCGATGAGCACGGCCACCCCGAGCAGGCCGGTGGCGATGAGCACCATCAGGTCCAATACGCCGGTCAACTGTTCCCGGTCCATCACCGAGCTCTGCACGCTCGCTTCGGGCAGGTCCTTGACGAGTTGGTCGGCATCGGCCGCCGCGGCCTCGGCGTCCGCATCCGGGCTCAGCGCCAGCCAGACCGTTCGGATGGGGGCCTCGGGAGCGAGTTCCGCAAAGGTCTGTGGGGCGGCAAAAGCGGAACCGTCCGGGGTGGCGGCGATCCGCAATTGGATAGTCATGGCCTCGCCGTCGGCAGTGGTGATGCGCAGCGGGCCGGCCTTCACCGCATACAGGTAGGCGACCTGGTCAGAGACCACCAACTCGTCCGGGTGCACCTCGGCGAGTGCCTTGGGCAGGCGCGAGACGTCCACGGCGGCCGGGGTTACCTCGGTGACCGGCAGTTGCCCGCCGTCGGGCAGGTCCACCGTGGTCCCACGCAGCGCGGCCGACGACGTGACACCCGTCAACTGTTGGGCCTTGCGCACCACATCCGCGGGCAGGGTGGTGGTGCTGACCACCGCGACATCCACCGGATAGTGCTCGTCGAGCTTGCCGGTCACCGAGTGCGAGGTGGTCGCGGCACCGACGACGAGCGTGGCGATGAGCGTCACGCCCACCAATAGTGCGGAGGTGGTGGCCGCGGTGCGCCCGGGGTTGCGCACCGAGTTCTCCGCGGCGAGTTCCCCAGGCACTCCGGCAACGCGCGAGGCGAGCCGCCCAAGCAGACCGAGCAGTGCCGGGATGATGACGGCCGCGGTCAACAGCACTCCGAGGAAGGAGAGCACGCCACCGGCTACGCCGATCAGCAGGGTGCCGCGGCGAGCGCCGACGACGAGGATCGCCACGCCCAGCGCCAGGACCAGGGCGCCGATGCCCGCCTGCACCATGCCGCGTCGCGTGCCCGCCGCCGCCCCGGCGTCGGGCCGCAGCGCCGCCAGCGGAGAGACCCGGGCGGCGCGCCAGGCCGGGCGCAGGCAGGCCAACACCGGGACGACGATGCCGAGGATGACCGGGACGACGATCGCGGCGGGCGAGATGGTGAACGACCCCATACTCAACTCCGCGAAGCCGGCGGAATCGGCGATGGCCACCGCCGCAGCCGCCAGAGCCACCCCGAGCGCAACACCGACGGCCGACCCGAGGATGGCGACGATCAGCGCCTCGATTGCGTTGGTACGGAACAACTCCGCCTTGGTGCTGCCCAGGCAGCGCAGCAACGCATTGTCCCGGGTGCGCCGCGACGCGAGGATCGTGTAGGTGTTGGCGACAACCAGCGCCGCCGCGAACAGGGCGATCGCCGCGAACCCCAGCAGCAGGGTGCGCAATATGTCAACACCCTCGGTCAGGGACGCGACCAGCAGCTGCACATAGCGCTCACCCGAGGCCACCGGGGTGCTGCCGTCGGTGGACGGGGGGACCAGGGCGGTGATCGCGCTGACGATGGCGCCGCTGGCCGCACCCGGAGCCGCGCTGACATAGAGCGCCGAATAGGACCGTGTCCCAGCGAGCTTCGTGATCGCCTCGTCGGTGGCAAAGGCCCGGGGCGGGCCGCGCAGGTCGGCGTCCTGGTCGATGTCGACGATGCCGACGACGCGCAGGGTGGTCGGCTTCGCAGGCTCCGTCGTGGCGGTGCCTCTACCAGTTGCGGCCAAGAACGGGGTCACCGGCCAGCGGTCGCCGAGGGCGGCGCCATACCGGGTGTCCACGCTCACCGCGATCTCGTCGGCGGCGCGCGGATAGCGTCCCTCGGTCAGCTTCGCCGGGCTGCTGGCGCGTGGGGGTGTCGAGATCCGCACGAAGACCTCACCCGCGCGGTTGCGCGCGGTGGCGTCCACGGACTGCACCGTCTCGACCGCACCGACCCCGGGCACGGCCTTGATTTTTGCCAGGGTGGCTTCGTCCAGGCCGGGCTCGGGGACGGTCACGATCGCGGCATACCGGGTCAGGTCCGCGGCGACGGCACCGGTGACGCTCTTGGTCATGGTGGCGGACAGGGTGAGCGCGGCGGCGACGAAGGCGACGCCGAGGGCCACGGCGAGCACCGGGGCGAGGTAGCGGCGCGACTGGGTGCGCACCGATGCCAGGGCGAGCGACAACATTACCTCAGGCCCCGATCTGGCTGAGCGCGTGGAGGATTTCCTCGCTGGACGGCGAGGGCAGGTCGCCGGCGATCCGGCCATCGGCCAGCAACAGCACCCGGTCCGCGTATGCCGCCACGCTCGGATCGTGGGTGACCAAGACCACCGTCTGGCCAAGTTCACGTACGCAGGAGCGCAGAAACCCCAGCAATGCGGTGGAGGACGCCCGGTCCAGGGCCCCCGTCGGTTCGTCCGCAAAGATCACCTCGGGCCGGCCGGCCAGCGCGCGCGCCACGGCGACCCGCTGCTGCTGGCCGCCGGAGAGCTCGCTCGGCCGGTGGCCGAGCCGGTCGGTGATGCCGAGGGTGGTGGTGATCTGCGCGATCCACTCCCGCTCGGGGCGGCGTCCGGCGAGGCGGGCGGGCAGGGTGATGTTCTGCTCCGCGGTCAGGGTGGGCAGCAGATTGAAGGACTGAAAGACGAAACCCATCCGGTCGCGGCGCAGGTGGGACAGGGCCTTGTCGGAGAGCCCGGTGAGTTCGGTCTCGCCGAGATGGATCTGGCCGCTGCTGACGCTGTCGAGGCCCGCGAGGCAATGCATCAGGGTGGATTTGCCCGATCCGGACGGGCCCATGATCGCGGTCATCGCGCCGTGGGCGAGCTCGCAACTCAGGTCGTCGAGCGCGGTCACCGCGCCCTCGCCGCGACCATACGTCTTGGTCACGCCGACGGCGCGGGCCGCAGCCATACCCGGCCGGGCGGGGGGTGTCGAAGTCAGGGTGCTGGTCATACCCCCAAGCCTCGTCAGCCGGGCCGGCCGGCACATCGGGCCGCGGGATGGTGTTGGGGCACACCGGCATACGACCGTGGTCTGATGCCCGTGTTCCCCGGGTGCGCCGCCGGATGGAGCTCCTCAGCCCGGTGGCCGCACCCCGACCAGCCCGGTCTCATAGGCGAGCAGCACCATGTGCACCCGGTCGCGCAGGTCGAGCTTGTGGAGGATCCGCCCGATGTGGGTCTTCACGGTCGCCTCGGCGAGGAAGAGCGTGGCGGCGATCTCGGCATTGTTCAGGCCGCGTCCGACGGCGGTGAGGACTTCCAGCTCGCGCGGGGTGAGCGAGGCGAGTTGCGCTGCGGCCGCAGGCGGTTCGCCTCCGGGCAACTGCCCGGCGACGTGGTCGAGCAGCCGACGGGTGGTGGACGGCGCGATGACCGCATCGCCGCGGTGGACCGAGCGCACCGCGGCCAGCAGGTCCTCGGGTCCGGCGTCCTTGAGCAGGAAGCCGGAGGCCCCGGCCCGCAGGGCGGCGAAGGCGTATTCGTCCAGGTCGAAGGTGGTCAGCACCACGACATGGGGCCGCGGCTCGGGCAGCGCGCAGATGTGCTCGGTGGCGCTGACACCGTCCATCCGCGGCATCCGGATGTCCATGAGGATGACGTCGGCTGCGGTGTGTCGCAACATTTCCAGCGCCTGCTGCCCGTCGCCCGCCTCGCCGACCACGGCCATATCGGTCTGCGCGTCGAGCACCATCCGGAAGCCCGCGCGCACCAGTTCCTGGTCGTCGACCAGGACGATCCGGATGCGCTCGTCCGCCCCCGCCGAGTCCGTCTGCGGTGTGCTCACCGGCTCATTGTCCCGCGGGGAGCCGGGCGGTCACCCGCCACCCGCCGCCGGGCAGCGGACCCGCGCTCACCGAGCCGCCGACGGAGGCGGCCCGCTCCCGCATCCCGATCAGCCCGTTGCCCGCGGCCTGACCGGGTCCCGGCGCCTGCCCATGCCCGGGGGCCACACCCGGGCCGGTCCCCAAGACACGCGTCGAGGCGGGGCCACCCGGCCCGGCCACGGACCCCCGTTCCGCGGCGCTCTGGCCGGCATTGACCTCCGCGCGGTCCCCGTGACCGTCGTCCTCGACACTGAGCGCCACCCCGTCCCGGCGATCGAGACGCACCCATACGCGGGCACCCGGGCCGGCGTGCTTGAGCACATTGGTGAGCGCCTCCTGCACGATCCGGTATGCCGCCGCCCCCACCTCCCGCGGCACCGGCGCCTCCCCGATGACCTCCAGGTCTGCGGGGATCCCCGCGGCCCGGATATTGGCCACCAGCGCCGCGATGTCGTCGATCCCTTGGGCCGGAAGGTATTCCGCAGCGCCATCGCCTTCCTCGCGCAGCACCCCGACCAGCCGGCGGGTCTCGGCCAGGGCTTCCCGAGCGGTCGCGGAAACCGTGTCGAGCACCTGCTGGGCGGCGCCGCGCTCCCACACCGGGGCGTGGGCGGCGGCATACGCCCCGCCTTGGGCTTGCACCACGATGACCGACAGGCTGTGCGCGACGATGTCGTGCATCTCGCGGGCGATCCGGGTGCGTTCGGCCTGGGCCGCAAGCTGTTCGCGCTGGGCGCGATCGCGCAGCAGGGCGGCGTTCTGGGCCGCCAGGTCGGTGAGCACCTCGGCGCGCCGGCGGTTCAGATCGCCCCATCCCCAGGCGAGCAGCGGGATGGCGCTGAACACCGCCAACTGCACGGCCGCGGTCCGCAGGTCCGTCCCGGGCGCCCAGTCGCGCAGCGCCAGCGGCCCCGACAGGACCACCGGGATCAGCCCGAGATAACGGGCCCGAACCGAGGGGCCCCAGCGGGCCAGCGAGTAGGCGGCCACCGGCACGGCGAGATCGCTGTAGACCGGTTCGCCGAGGACGAGGAGTTGCAGCACGCAGGCGGCGACGACCAACCAGAAGGCGGGCACGACATACCGGCGGCGCAGCGCCACGCCCAGGATCTGGGCGCCCACGATCAGAGCGAGCAGATCCCGGCCGAAGAGCCGGGGCAGGCGCGGCGCCGGGGCGTCCATGCCATAGCCCGACAGACCGAAGATGAACACGGGACCCACGGCGAGGACGAACGCGAGGGCGACGTCGGCGAGCACGGGATGACGGCGCAGCCACCGCCTCAGTCCCGGCCCCGGGACCACGCCGGGCGCCGAGCCGGAGGATGCACCCGACGCTGAGCGCGGGCGGCCGGCGGCTGCATTCACCCCGCGAGGGTATGCAGTCCGCCCTCCTCCGCGCGTCCACCCACGGTCGGATTTCGGGCCGCTCAGTCGCCGGGCGGGGCCGGGGGTACCGGGCCTACGCTGGCGGGTATGACGCTCGCAGCCCGTCCCGTCGTCGACGCCGCCGACGGACGCACCCGGCACTACGGACAGTTCTATGGCGTCGCGGACCTCGACGGCGACGACCCGCGTCCGGTGGTGGTCGTGCTCGGCAACTGCCAGACCGAGGCGCTGCGGGTGCTGCTGGACGGCAGTCCCGCCCAGAGCGTGCGCTCGGTGCGCGTGGTCCCGATCTTCGAGATGACCGCGGACGATGTCATCCACCTCGATCATCTGCTCGCCCGCACCGATGTGCTCATCGTGCAGCCCGTCGCCGACGGCTACCGGGGTATGCCGCTCGGCAGCGACGAGATCGCCGCTCGCCTCCCGCGGACGACGCAGGTGGTGCGGGTGCCCTCCTTCTTCTATGGCGGCCTCTATCCCTGGCAGGTGCTCGTCCGGACCCCGGAGAGCGGCGACCCGCCCGGCGTGCCCTATCTCGATCTGCGGACCGTCCTCGAGGCCGCGACCGGCCGCCGACCCGGTGCCGGCATGGCTGCCGACGGGATCCGGGAGATCGCCGCGGCCTCGGTCGCGGAGTTGGCGCGGCGCCAGGAGAAGGCCGGGGCGCTGCCGCAGGCAGACCTCATCGAGCCGGCCGGCGCCGACGCCTGCCATGTGGTCAACCACCCCGGCAACACCGTGTTGGTGGCAACCGCCCGCCGCATCCAGGAGGCGATCGGCGTCCCCGTCGATGCCGTCGACCCCGGCCGGGTGCTGCTGTCGGAGGTGTTCGCGCCCCTGGATCCACAGGTCATCGAGGCGCTCGGTCTCGCCGCGGAGCCGCGGACCGACTGGCGTTATCGCGGTGAGACCGTCCCGGACGAGCAGATCCGCGAGGTCCAACTCGCCTGGCTGCGGGAGCACCCGGAGATCGTGTCGCTGGGGATGGAGCGGCATACGTCCACCGCGAAGCTGCTCGGCTGGCTGTGAGCTCCGGCGCCCATCCCGCGGTGGGGTTCGGGGGGCTCGGCGGTGCGGACGGCCATCGCGCGGAGCGGGTGACCCGCCCCGCGCAATGACCGCCCGCTGGGGTCAGCGGGGCAGCCCGAAGGCGCCGGTTACGGTCTCGACGAGGCGGGAGCCGGCGGCGTCGGTGACCTGGACCTTCAGGCCGGCGGTGGTGCGGCCGGGGGCCGCCTTGGGGACGGCGAGCTGGGCGGTGTAGCTGCCACCCGACCCGGTGACCGGCACCTTGGTCCAGGTGGTCCCGTCATAGGTCATCCAGGCCGCGACGGAGGTGATCCCGCGCGGTGAGGTGCGGCCGGCCTGGTGGACGCGAATCCCCAAGGTCTGCCGGCCCGGCTTGGCGAAGGCATTGTCCAGGCCTACCGCCGCGGTGTAGTCCGCCGACAGGATCGGCAGCACCCGGCAGGGTGCGGGGGTCGCGCAGGCATACCCCCTCGGCATGGCGATCGCCGCCGACAGCGGAGTCGAGAAGGAGGTCACCAGCTTGGTCGGATAGGCGTATGGCGCCCCGCTCCGCGTGGCCGTCTGCGTCGCCGAGATCGCCCGGGTGCCGCGCGGGATCGATCCGCCCGCGAAGGCGAGGGCCCCGGGGCCCGAATCGATGACCTTGGCGTCGCGGACGGCATAGCTGCTGGCGATCTGCCCGTTGACCAGATCGGGGTTGCCGACGTGGGTTGGCTCCGCGTCGGACATCGGCATGTCGAAGATCCGGACCGTCCCATCGCTGCCGAGGGAGGCGGTTGCGGGGAGCACCTGGCCGGGAACCCTCGGGACGGTTCGACTGTGCAGCGCAGCGCGGTTCCAGGTCTCGGTGATGTGCGTCCCGGCGGTCGCCACCCGCCCGACCGATGTCTGCCACCCCTTGATGGTGTCGTCGGTCTCCACCAGAACCAGCTCACCCTCCAGGGGAATCCCCGGATTGGTGCTGAAGTACTCGGTGAGCCGGCGCCCCGACAGCGGGATTGCGATGCCAGCGCCCATCGACTCCGTCCGCACCGAGGTGATGAACCTGGCCTGCGTCGGGTCCTGCAGGCCGTAGAAGGTGTTGTCGCGGGTGACGACCTGGGCGGGCCCGTAGTGCCAGACGATCGGCGTCCCCGGGATCCGTCCCGATCGGTCCCTGCCGACGCCGATCCGATATTCCCCGGTCGCGTCGTGGCCGGTGGCGGCGAGGAGACAGGGGAGGGTTTGCTCCCCATGCAGCGCTCCACGGGTCGGGGTCACCCGGACGACCGCGTCGAGGCCGTTCATCAACGTGACGCCGATGCCGCCGCTCCCGTCGCTCGGGCCGCGGCTGAGCGAGGTGACCAAGAAGGGGTGGTCGACCGGCTTGAAGACCGTCGTGCGGACGGGCGTTGTTGCCGAGCGGAGATCGACGGTGCCGTCCGGTGTGACCCGCGTCGATCCGGAATTCGGGATAGGTAGCGATGGCGCCGGCCGGTCGCGCACCGGGGCGATAGTCGAACCCAGTGGTCACCAGCTGATAGGTGCCCTCGGCGACGCTCGCCTTGAACTGCCCCAGGTAGTTGGCGAACCCGATGCCGACGGTCTTGGTCGAGTCGGTCGTATTCAGGTAGAGGACGACCGCATGCGGAGCCGGCTTGCCGTCGAAGTCCACCGCTTTGAAGGTCGCGGTATGCATCGGGTAGCGCGCCTCGCGATGGGTGACGCCGGTGCTGGCCATGCGGACGGCGGTGACCCCGGCATACACCGTGCTGGCCGGCTTCGACGCGAGCGCGGCCCGGAGCGCGCGACTGCTCGCCGGGGTGATCACCCCGCTGCCGTGGGTTCGCGAGCGCGAGGTGTCTCCACCCCGGGAACGGCGGTGGGCGCGGATGCGGAGGCATAGGTCACCGCGACCGGCGTGCGGCCATCGCGGCGGGCGGCCAGGGCGGTGACATTGAAGAGTTCCGGATCGAGCACCCCACCGAGGACCTCGCGCACCCCCTCCGGGAAGACATAGGTCGACGCGCCCAGCCGGACCGTGTGACCGGCCTGCTGGCTTGCCTGTCCGGCGGGCGTCACGACGACCACGCCGTCGTTGCGGAGGCCGATCCGATCGCCACTCGGCAGGGTGACGAACCGAGTCGGCGCCACCCGCGCGGCGCTCGTCGGTGCGGCCGGTGTCGTCCCGGTCGTTGCGGCCCGGGCCTTGGTCGGCGCGTCGAGCAGGGGGCGAGGCGCCGCCCCCGCGCTCGGTGTCATGGTTGCGGCCAGACCGGCGGCCGTCGCGACCGCCACCCCCAGGCCGAGTCCTGCACGGGCTCTCACTGGCATATCCCCTCGTGGTGCCAGGCGGCGCCCCATCGCGCCGCCGCCTCCTCGAGCGAAGCGGTGGCCCGATCGTGGCCCGCCTATACCGAGTATGTCCATGAACGAAAGCTGGGAATTCAGCCAGAAGATCAGGAGACCGAGGGGGCTTCGGTCAACCCGGTCAGGTCGGCACGCAAGGCGGCCAACCGCTCGGCCGCACGCTGCCGGGCGCCGGCGAGATAGGCCGGGCCGCCGACCGGTTCGATGACCTCGAGATAGACCTTGAGCTTGGGCTCCGTGCCCGAGGGACGGACGATCACCCGGGAGTCGTCATCGAGCAGATAGCGCAGTCCGTCGGTGGGCGGCAGGCCACCGACACCCTCGGCGAGATCGACGCCGGAGACGACCGGCCGGCCGGCGAGGACGGTGGGCGGCTCGTCGCGCAGCCGGCTCATGATCCCGCCGATGAGCGACAGATCGGCGACCCGGACCGAGAAGGAGTCCGTGGCGTGCACCCCGTGCTTGATGGCGAGCTCGTCGAGCAGCTCGAGCAGGGTCAATCCGATTGCCTTGCGCTCGGCGGCGAGTTCGGCCAGCAGCACCGCGGCCGACACCCCGTCCTTGTCGAGCACCTGGCCGGGGGCCACGCAATAGCCGAGGGCTTCCTCATAGCCATAGGCCAACCCCGGCGTCCGGGCGATCCACTTGAAGCCGGTCAAGGTCTCGGCGTGGTCGACGTGCGCGGCCGCGCACATCGCGGCGAGCAGGCGGGAACTGACGATCGAGTTCGCCACCGTGGCACCGGGCGGCAGGCCGCGCTCCAGGATGTGCGCGCCGAGCAGGGCACCGACCTCATCTCCGCGCAGCATCCGCCAACCGCCCGGTCCGGCGACCGCGGCCGCGCACCGGTCGGCGTCCGGATCGCTGGCGATGACCAAGTCGGGGCCGGTCTGCTCGGCGAGCTCGAGCGCGAGGTCCATCGCCCCCGGCTCCTCGGGGTTGGGGAAGGCGACGGTCGGGAAGGCCGGATCCGGATCGGCTTGTGCCGCAACCGGAATCGGTTCGTCGAACCCGGCGGCGACGAATGCGCGACGGACCGTCTCGGTGCCCACGCCATGCATTGCGGTGTGCACGACCACCAGGTCCCGCGGGCTGCCGGGGCGGACCACGGTCGCGATCCCGGCGAGATAGCGCTCCAGGATCTCCTCGCCCAGCACCTCCCAACCCGCGTCCGCACGCGGGACGTCCGCGACCGTCGCCACCTGCGCGATCCGGGCGGCGATGAGCGCATCCGTCGGCGGCACGATCTGGGCGCCGTCACCGGCATAGACCTTGTAACCGTTGTCGTCAGCGGGGTTGTGACTGGCGGTGACCATCACCCCGGCGTCGGCGCCGAGGGCGCGCACGGCATACGCGAGCACGGGGGTGGGCAACGGACGGGGAAGGATGGCCGCCCGGCCGCCGGCACCGGTGACGACGGCCGCGGTGTCGCGGGCGAAGACATCGGAGTTGCGCCGGGCGTCATAGCCGATCACGACGAAGGGTTGCGGCCGCGGCGGCTCGGCATCGTTGCTCAGGTATGCCGTCAGCCCCGCCGCCGCGCAGATCACCACCGAGCGGTTCATCCGATTGGGCCCGGCGCCGAGGGCTCCCCGCAGTCCCGCGGTCCCGAAGGCGAGCATGCCCGCGAACCGGTCGGCGAGATCGGCGCTCGCGGTGTCGTCACCCGCCTCAGCGGCGGCCAGCACCCCCTCGAGCTGGGCCCGGGTCTGCCGGTCGGGATCGTCGGCGGCCCAGGCGCGGGCCTGCGCGATGAGCGGGGCGAGATCGGCCATGCGGGGTCCTGCTCTTCCAGGGGAGGGGACGGGCTCAGATCCGGGCGACGATCCGGGCGAGCAGCTCGCCGCAGCGCGCGGCCGCGGCCTGCCCCGCCTCGACGACCTCGGCATGGGAGAGCGGGGTCGCGGAGATGCCGGCGGCCGGGTTGGTGACCAGCGAGATGCCGAGGATCTCCAGGCCGACGTGGCGGGCGGCAATGGCCTCCAGCGTGGTCGACATGCCGACCAGATCGCCGCCGAGGATCCCCGCCATCCGCACCTCGGCGGGGGTCTCGTAGTGCGGTCCCCGGAACTGCACATAGACGCCCTCGTCGAGGCTCGGCTCGATCTCCTTGGCCAGCGCCCGCAGCCGGGGTGAATAGAGGTCGGTGAGGTCGACGAAGGTGGCCCCCTCCAGCGGCGAGGTCGCAGTCAGGTTGAGGTGATCGCTGATCAGCACGGGGGTCCCGGGCGACCATTCCGGGCGCAGCCCGCCGCAGCCATTGGTCAGCACGATCGCCCGGCAGCCGGCGGCCGCCGCGGTGCGGACGCCGTGCACCACCGCGCGCACGCCGAGGCCCTCGTAGAAGTGCGTTCGGGTCCCATAGACCAGCGCGCGGCGCCCGGTATCCCCGATCGCCACCGAGCGCATGGTGGCCGAATGCCCGACTACCGCGGCCGGGCGGAACCCCGGGACGTCGGTGTTTTCGATGACGGTGAGCGTTTCGCCGATCCGGTCGGCCGTTTCCCCCCAGCCCGACCCGAGCACCAGCGCGATGTCGTGCGTCGCCACCCCGGTGCGCTCGGCGATGACCGCGGCGGCCTGGCGGGCCAGTTCATCGGGGTCCATGCCATCGGTCGGCGCTGTCCCGGCGGGCAGCTGGTCGGCGGCGGGTAGGCCGAGCTTGGGCACGTCCGAGTCGGGTACGGGTGTGTCGGGCGCGTCGGGGGCGTCGAGGTCGCTCACCCACGTCAGGCTAGCCTCAGCGCGCCACGGCCAGGGCCGCAGGTCGGGCGCGTGGCCCGGTGGCCGGGCTAGTGCGACGATGGGCGGACTGGCGTGCCGAGCTTGCCCGGCGGCCTGGGTGGGTGGCATCGGTCATGCTTGGGTATGCCAGGGGTCACCTGGGCAGAGACAGCGCAAGAATGAAATGTCGACCGGCAGCGAAGGGACGGGCGCACAATGAACCGGCGGAGTCGAGTGGTGATCGTCGGTGGGGGCCCCGGCGGCTACGAGGCGGCCCTGGTCGCCGCACACCTCGGCGGCGAGGTGACGCTCGTGGAGCGCGACGGGGTGGGCGGAGCGGCGGTGCTCACCGACTGCGTGCCGAGCAAGACTCTGATTGCTACCGCCGAATACATGGGCTCCATCGATCTCACCGACCGGCTCGGGGTGCATCTGCGCGACGACGAGGGAGACCCGGTCACCGACGCGAGTGCCCATCTGCCGGAAGTGAATTCGCGCGTGCTCTCGCTCGCCGCCGCGCAGAGCGAAGACATCCGGGGCCGAATGGAGGAGGTCGGTATCCGGGTGCTGGCCGGGGCCGCGAAGCTCACCTCGTCGACCACCGTGCGCGTGGTTCTGCACGGCGCGCAGGATGTGGACTTGGACGCCGATGTAGTGCTGCTGGCCACCGGCGCCCGCCCGCGCATCATGGACACCGCCGAGCCCGACGGGGAGCGCATCCTCACCTGGCAGCAGATCTACACCCTGCCCGAACTGCCCGAGCACCTCGTGGTGGTCGGCTCCGGGGTCACCGGCGCGGAGCTCGCCCAGGCTTACCTTGGCCTCGGCGCGGAGGTCACCCTGGTCTCCAGCCGCGAGCGCGTGCTGCCCGGTGAGGACCCGGACGCCGCGACCGTGATCGAGGACGTCTTCCGCTCCCGCGGTATGACCGTGCTCTCGCGCTCGCGGATGAGCGCGGCCGAGGTGGTTCGCGACGACGATGGCACGGCCACCGGTGTGCGGGTCACGCTCGAGGACGGGCGGGTCGTCGAGGGCAGCCACGCGCTGCTCGCGGTCGGTTCCATCCCGCAGACCGCGGACCTGGGGCTCGCCGAGGTCGGAGTGGAGACCACCCCCAGCGGGCACATCGTCGTCGACCGGGTCTCTCGCACCAGCGTGCGCGGGGTGTATGCCGCGGGCGACTGCACAGGCGTACTGCCGCTGGCCTCGGTGGCCGCGATGCAGGGCCGGATCGCCATGGCGCACGCCCTGGGCGATGCGGTGGCCCCGCTGCAATTGGGCGCGGTCTCGGCGAACATCTTCACCGACCCCGAGATCGCCACGGTTGGCTTGTCGGAGAAGGAAATCGCGGACAAGGGCCTCGACGTGGGCACGGTCATCCTGCCGCTTGCCCGCAATCCGCGCGCCAAGATGCTCGGCATCACCGAGGGTTTCGTCAAGCTTTTCTCCGCCGCCGGGGTGGGCACCGTCCTGGGCGGCGTGGTGGTCGCGCCGCGGGCCAGCGAACTCATCTATCCGGTGACCCTGGCGGTCACCCACCGGCTCAATGTCGACCAGCTCGCCAGCACCTTCACCGTGTATCCCAGCCTGACCGGCTCGCTGGCGGAGGCCGCGCGCCGGCTGCACGCGACTCAGTGACGGACGCCCAGTGCCGGACTCGCAGTGACGGGTGCCCAGGCCGCGCCCCGGATCGATGTGGTCGCGGCGGCCCTGGTCGACGACCTGGACAACCCGCGGCACGTGCTCGCGGCGCGGCGTACCGAGCCGCCGTTGCTGGCCGGCGGGTGGGAGTTCGCCGGGGGCAAGGTCGATCCGGGGGAGAGCCCCGAAGAGGCGCTGCACCGGGAGATCGGTGAGGAACTCGGCGTGTCGATTGCCTTGGGAGAGAACGTTCCCGGGCCGTTGGCGGGCTGGTGGCCGCTGGGTGAGCGCTACCGGATGCGAGTCTGGCTGGCGACGGTGAGGGACGGCATACCGCAGCCGTTGGAGGGGCATTCGGAGTTGCGCTGGCTCGCCTGCTCGGCGGCGTGGTCGGTCGACTGGTTGCCCAGCAATCGGCCGATCGTGCAGGCCCTGCTCGATGGGGTGTGGAATCGAGAGGAGGACAATCACGCTAACCCCAGTCGGGCAACGCCCCAGGACGATCCCCAGCAACAGACCCAGGAGTAAACCGCAGTGCCCGTAACGATTCCCAGTGCCCTACCGGCCCGGCGCATCCTCGAGGGCGAAAACGTCTTCGTGATGACCCAGGGGCGGGCGGTCAACCAGGACATCCGGCCGCTGCACATCGCGATCGTCAACCTGATGCCGACCAAGCTGGTCACCGAGACCCAGCTGCTGCGGCTGTTGAGCAATACCCCATTGCAACTGGAAATCACCTTGCTGCGGATGGCCAGTCACGATCCGCGCAACACCCCACAGGATCACCTTGACGCCTTCTATACGACCTTCGAGGACGCACGGGATCGCAATTTCGATGGGCTGATCATCACCGGCGCTCCGATCGAAACCCTGCCCTTCGAGCAGGTCGACTATTGGCCGGAACTGCAGCAGATCATGGACTGGAGCCGCGAGCACGTCTACTCCACCATGCACGTATGTTGGGGCGCCCAGGCCGCGCTCTACCACTACTACGGCATCGAGAAGTATCCGTTGGCGGACAAAATGTTTGGGGTCTTTGCGCACCGGGTGCTGGATCCGCACAATCGGGTGCTCAGCGGCTTCGACGAGGTCTTCCCGGCGCCGCACTCACGCCATACCGAAACCCGGGCGGCGGACATCGCTGCGGTGCCGGAACTCGACCTGCTCGCGGTCTCCGATGAGGCGGGGGTCTATCTGGCGGCCAGCAAGGACGGGCGACATCTCTATGTCACCGGCCACCCCGAGTATGAGCGTGACACCCTCAAGTTGGAGTATGACCGGGACGTCTCCCGCGGCCTGGATATCGCTGTGCCGCAACACTATTACCCGCGCGATGATCCCTCGCAGACGCCGGTGGTGAGCTGGCGCAGCCATGCCTTCCTGCTCTACGCGAACTGGCTCAACTACTGCGTCTACCAGGGCACGCCATACGACCTGGCGGCAATCGGCCCGGACACCGCGGCCACTGAGGACGAGGACTAAGGGATCGCCACCCTCCGGTGAAATTCGCGTCAGCATATGTTGACGAGTCTGAGTGCGTCAGCTTAAGCTGACGGTATGACCGAAGCCACCCGGCTGGCCGAGCAACTCGACACCGCCGACCCCGTCGTGGGCCTGCGCGCCGTCGCCGCTCTGGGCCGCCTACTCGAACAGCTCGAAGCCCTGCACGTCGACAATGCCCGCGCCAAGGGGTGGTCGTGGCAGGAGATCGCCGGGGCGCTGGGGGTCACCAAGCAGACCGTCCATCGCAAGCACGCCTCCCGGAGGTCCTGATGTTCAATCGATTCGCCGAATCGGCCCGCTCCGTCGTCGTCGACGCGCAATTGCACGCTCGCCAGCTCGGCGCGGAGGAGACCAGAGCGCTGCATCTGTTCCGCGCCCTGATCGAGGACGACGCCGTGATGAGCGCCGCGCTGGGTGCGCAAGGCGTTGATGTCACCGCCCTGCGCGCGCAGATCGACGGGGATCGGGTGCAGCCCGGGTCCCTGCGGCCGCTGTCCGATGCGGATGCCGAGGCGCTGGCCGCTTTGGGGATCGACCTGGCCGAGATCCGCGCCCGGATGGAAGAGCGCTTCGGCACGGGTGCTCTCGATCGGCCGGTGCCCCAGCCGCGTGCCCGGCGCTTCGGCCTGGGGAGCGTGCGCCGCCGCGCCGGCGGGGGGCACCTGCGCTTCAGCCAGGAGGCGAAGGCAGCGCTGGTAGCGACCCTGCGCGAAACGGTTCGCCTTCAGGCCAACCGAATCGGCACCGGCCACCTGTCGCTCGGTCTGCTCGACGTGCACGACGCGGAGGTCACCCAAAAGCTGGCAGCGGCAGCCGTTGATGTCGCCGCGCTGCGCGCCTTCCTCGAGCACGCCGAGCGTCGCGCCGCCTGACCGGGGTTGCCCACCCGGGGGCCCGGGGCTCAGCGGCTTGGAAGCTCAGGGGACGAGCGTCGCCGTCGATCGGTCGGTCATCGTCCCATTGCCGAGCTGGCCCGCGCCGCCGGCGCCCCAGCAGTAAATGGCGTCCGCGGCGATCGCGCAGGCGTGGTCGGCGCCGACCGCGATCTGGGAAGCGGTGGCGGGCAGGCCAATCACCGGAACCGGCTGATTGCGTCGGGTGGTGGTCCCATCGCCCAGCCCGCCGGAGCGGTTCAGACCCCAGCACCACGCGCCCGCGGCGACCGCACAGGTGTACCCATCCGCGTCCACCGCGCTGGCTGCGGGCAGCGCCACCGATACCGGGGTGGGCCGGTTGGTCGTGGTGCCATCGCCGACCTCGCCGGCAATATTGCGGCCCCAGCACCAGGTCGTGGCGTCCGCGAGGGCGCAGGTATGCAGCACTCCCGCCGAGATCGAGCGCACTCCGGCCGGCAGCCCGGTGACCGCGACCGGGGAGCTGCTGGCGGTCCACCGGCCGGCGCCGAGCTGGCCGAGATGGCCTGCGCCCCAGCACCATACGGCGGCGGAACTGGTCAGCGCGCAGGTATGCGCGTCACCCGCGCTCACCGCGACGGCAGCCTCGGGCAGGCCATTCACCGCCACCGGCGTACGGCTGGACTGGGCGCTGCCATCACCGAGTTGACCGTAGAAGTTCCAGCCCCAACAGAAGAGCGTGCCGTCGGCGCGCAGCGCGCACGCATGCCCATTGCCCACGGTGACCGAGACCGCATCGCCGACCCCGGGAACCCGCGTCGGGGTGCCCCGGTCGCTGGTGCTCCCGTCGCCGACCTGCCCGAACTCATTCCAGCCCCAACACCAGACGCCACCGTCGGCGTCCACCGCGCAGGTGCCCGCGCCACCGGCGGCCAGGGCCACCACATCGCTCAACCCGGCAACCGCCGTCGGGCGGGGCCGGTCCGTGCGGGTCCCGTCACCGAGTTGGCCGTGCTTATTCCAGCCCCAGCAGGTGACCGTGCCGGCCGCCGCCAGGGCGCACGTATGGTGCGTGCCCGCCACCACCGCCCGGGTGCCGGCCGGCTGCGGATCGCCATAGGTAAAGAGCGCCGGCGGGGAGGCGGGGATCGGCCCGGCAGGTGTGCTCACCACGACCTCGACCGTGCCCACCCCCGGCGGGGAAATCGCCTCGATCCGGCTGTCGGACACCACGGTGAACACGGCCGGCGTCCCGCCGAAGCTCACCCCGGTGGCCGCCGCGAGACCGGTCCCGGTGATGGTGACCGTGGTGCCGCCGGCCTCCGGGCCATAGGCCGGACTCACGCTCGTGATCTGGGGGCTGGGGGCGACATACGTAAAGGTGATATTGCCGGCCGACCAGCCGGACCAGGTCCGCACTTGGACTGCGGCCGCACCCGGCCCCGTGCCGGGTGGGGTGGTGGCCCGCAGGCTGGTGGGGGAGAGCACGCTCACGCCGCTCGCCGCCACCCCGCCGATCCGAACCTCGCGGACCCCGACAAAGCGGGCACCGGTGACTGTCAGTTGGGTGCCACCGGCCAGCGGGCCGGAGACAGGCGCCACGGCAGCGACGGCCGGGGCCGCCACATAGGTGTAGCGCGGTCCGATCGCCGAGGTCCGCCCGCCGGCCACGACCCGTACGGGGACGGCCCCGGCCGCCCGACGGGGAGTGGTGACCTGCAGCGCGGTGGTCGAGGTGACGGTGATCGCGGTCCCCGGGGTGTCGCCGAAGAGCACCCGGGTCACCTTTTGGAAACCGCTGCCGCGCACCGTGATTCGTTGCCCGCCGGCGAGTGGGCCGCTGGAGGGGGAGAGGGAATTGACCACGGGCGAGACCGCCTGCGTGGACGCGCCGGTCTGGCCCGCATACGAAGCGGTCGCCGCGCCGGTGCCGGTCAGCATGAGCAGGACCAGGAATGGCGCGAGCAGCGCCGGCAGCAAAGCCGCGCGCCTGGCCTTTGTCGTCCGGGCGCTCATGGCCGCGGCCAGCCGAGGTAGTCAGCCGGGCTGCGGCCCCAGGCTTCGGCCACGGTGGTCGGGTCGGTGACGATGGCCGCCGGGTCCCGGGTGTCGATGGCCTCCAGGTAGGAGTTGCGGCAGAAGATCTCGGCCTGGCTGGTCCACCGGTCGCGCCAGTCCGCCGGGGTGCAGTCCCATGCGGTCCCCTCGCCGATCCGACCCTGCGCGCCTTCGACCAGCCGGTATGCCTGCACCACGCCCCAACGCTCCGGGCCCGGCCGCAGCGCGGCGGTGATCGTGGCGCGATCGGTGGTGCGCCGGTCGCCGGCCGTCTTCATCAGATAGCACGGCAGCGCCGGATTGTGGCACCGGCCGCCATTGATCGACAGGGTGTTCATTGTGTAGGGCGCGGTGGTGGCGGAGGCCCGGGTATTCAGGCCCCCGCCATATTTGCGCAGGAACCCGAAGTAGCGAGAGACCAACGCCACCGCCGGCGCATCGCGCTTGTTGTTGGCGAAGGCGAAGGCACCCCAGGCGCGCGGGTAGCCGCGTTCGGCCAGGATCGGCAGCGTGGCGGCGCTCTCGGCATACCGCTGCGCGTCCGTGGTCATCTGCGTCATATTCGCGTAGCGCATGCCCTGCGAGGTGACCGACCAGCCATAGGTGTCGGCCAGTGCGCGCAGGTCGGCCCAAGACGCCTGCTCGGTGTAATTGCTGAAACAGGGATGCCCGCTGTCCTTGGTCCGGGAGACCACCACCATCGCGGTCGCCGACATCCCTCGGGCCGCGAGATCGGCCGCATTGTCGGCCAGGGTGCGCGCCCCCGGATAGTGCGTGGTGCACCCCGCCCCGGTCGCCACCTGCCAGTTGCTGCGCCCCCAGAGCAGGGAGATATAACCCGGGCCGGCCGGGGCATTCCCGTCGTCCTGCGCGGTTGGGGCGGGCGCGGCGGGCGATTGCCCGGCGGACGACGACGTGGTGGGCCCAGTTTGGGCCGGGGCAGTCGCGGGCGACGGCGAGCAGCCGGCCAGCCCGGCCATCCCGATGGCCGCAGCAGCACTCAGGCCGGCCATCGGGCCGACAGTGCGTATTCGCCGAGCTCGCATCGCGTCGTCCCCTTGTTTGCGCTGGTCACCGCCGTTGTGAGCGACGCTAGCAGGTGCCCACGATGGTGACAGTGTGCCCCGATTTGGCCCATGAATCTGCGGATTGGGTGGGAGGGCACCCGGCCTGAGAGAATCTGACAATGCCTTCGCAGTCCCGCAGCGACATCCGGAATGTCGCCATCGTCGCCCACGTCGACCACGGCAAGACCACTCTTGTCGACAAGATGCTCTGGCAGTCCGGAGCGTTCGGTGCCCACCAGCACGTCGACGAGCGCGCCATGGACTCCGGGGACCTCGAGCGCGAGAAGGGGATCACCATTCTCGCCAAGAACACCGCCGTTCGGTATGCCGGCAAGGCCGCCGTCGACGCGGGCCTCGCCGACGGGGTGACCATCAACATCATCGACACCCCCGGCCACGCCGACTTCGGTGGTGAGGTCGAGCGCGGCCTGTCCATGGTGGACGGCGTCGTGCTGCTCGTCGATGCCTCCGAGGGGCCCCTGCCGCAGACCCGCTTCGTGCTGCGCAAGGCCTTGGCCGCGAAGCTGCCGGTGGTGCTGTGCATCAACAAGGTGGACCGCCCGGACAGCCGGATCGCCGAGGTCGTCGACGAGGTCTATGAGCTCTTCATGGACCTGATGGAAGACGCCGGCGACGCCGAGGAGGTCCTGGACTTCCCGATCGTCTATGCCAGCGCCAAGGCCGGCCGGGCCTCGCTGAACCGTCCGGTCGACGGCGAACTGCCCGATGGCGAAGACCTGGAGCCGCTCTTCCAGACGATCCTGAGCGCCATACCGGCCCCGACGTATGACGATGAGTCGCCCCTGCAGGCGCATGTCACCAACCTCGACGCCTCCAACTTCCTCGGCCGGCTCGCGCTGCTGCGCGTGCACAATGGCACGATCCGCAAGGGCCAGCAGGTCGCCTGGTGCCGCGCCGACGGGTCGACCTCGCGCGTCAAGATCACCGAATTGCTGATGACCGAAGCGCTGGAGCGCAAGCCGGTCGAGGAGGCGGGCCCGGGCGACATCATCGCGATCGCCGGCATCCCGGACATCATGATCGGGGAGACCCTGGCCGACCCGGAGGACCCGCGGCCGCTGCCGACGATCACCGTCGACGAGCCGGCGATCTCCATGACGATCGGGATCAACACCAGCCCGATGGCCGGGCGCGTGCGCGGTGCCAAGGTGACCGCCCGCCTGGTCAAGGACCGCCTGGACCGCGAACTCATCGGCAATGTCTCGTTGCGGGTGCTGCCCACGGATCGCCCGGACGCCTGGGAGGTGCAGGGTCGTGGGGAACTCGCTCTGGCCATCCTCGTGGAGCAGATGCGCCGCGAAGGCTATGAGCTGACAATCGGCAAGCCGCAGGTCGTCACCCGCGAGGTCGACGGCAAGGTCCACGAGCCGATGGAGCAGTTGACCATCGACGCGCCGGAGGAGTTCCTCGGTGCGATCACCCAGATCCTGGCCAACCGCAAGGGCCGGATGTCGCAGATGTCCAACCACGGCACCGGCTGGGTCCGCATGGAGTTCACCGTGCCCTCGCGCGGACTCATCGGGTTCCGCACCGAGTTCCTCACCGAAACCCGCGGCACCGGCATCGCCAACCACGTCTTCTCCGGCTACGAGCCGTGGGCGGGCATGATCACCACCCGCACCTCGGGCTCGCTGGTGGCCGACCGGTCGGGTGCGGTCACCGCATACGCCATGGTCAATCTGCAGGAGCGCGGTGTGCTCTTCGTGGAGCCGACCACCGAGGTGTATGAGGGCATGATCGTCGGTGAGAACTCCCGCGCCGACGACATGGACGTCAATATCACCAAGGAAAAGAAGCTCACCAATGTGCGGGCGAGCAGCGCGGACAACTTCGAAAAGATCTTCCCCCCGCGCAAGCTCTCCCTGGAGCAGAGCCTGGAGTTCTGTCGCGAGGACGAGTGCGTGGAGGTCACCCCGGAGGCGGTCCGCATTCGCAAGGTCGAACTGGACCAGAACCTCCGCGCCCGCGCCACCTCCCGCGCCAAGAACTCCTGAGGCTCCCCGTCCGGCCGCCCCCACGACAATCGCCCCAAGAACCCCAACGATGCGCCTGCTATTCGTGCATGCCCACCCCGATGACGAGTCGATCGCGACCGGCGTCGCCATCGGGGCGTATGCGGCGGGCGGGCACGACGTGCATGTGCTCACCTGCACCCTGGGGGAGCAGGGTGAGGTGATCCCGCCGGAGTTGGCCCATCTGGACGCCGATCACGACGACACCCTGAGCGCCTATCGCCTGGGGGAGTGGCGGGCGGCGTTGACGGCCCTCGGCGCCACCGGGCATCTGCTCGGGGGGCTGCGGGGGCGGCATACCGCATACCGGGACTCCGGGATGGCCGGCAGCCCAAGCGCCGCGCGCCCGGAGGCCTTCGTCAACGCCGACGCCGCCGAGGCGATTGCCTTGGCGCGCACGGTAATCGACGAAGTCGAGCCGGACGTCGTGGTCACCTATGACGCGCGCGGCGGCTACGACCACCCCGACCATGTGCAGACCCACCGCATCACCTGCGGGGCATTGGCGGCGATGGCCAGCCCGCCACCGGCGTATGCCGTGCTCACCCCCGCCTCTTGGGTCGACGAGGACCGCCTTTGGCTGAGGCAACAGGTGTCCGCGGACGGCATCCGGATCCCGGCTGCGGACGACCCGGTGACCGCCTCGACCGTCCCGGACGCACAGGTGCCGATCGTCATTGCTGACGCCGAGGGTGCCCGGCGCCAGGAAGCGGCGATGCGCGCGCATGCCACCCAGATCACCGTCCATGACGGCTGGTTCACGCTGTCCAACAAGCTCGCCGCCCGGCTGGCTGGGCGGGAGGGCTATGCCCCGCTGGATCCGCATACCGGGCGCATCCTGTCCGCCCCGGCCAGGCAGGGGTTCTAAGTGAGCGACGCACTCGAACCCGTCGACGAGGGCGAATTCCGGGCCGCCCTGGCGCGCTTTGCGACCGGGGTCATCGTGGTCAGCGCGCGCACCGACCGCGATCACGCGATGACCGCGAGCGCCTTTTCCTCGGTGTCGCTGGACCCACCGCTGGTGTTGGTGTGCGTGGAGAGCGCGGCACGTTTCCACGAGGCGATCGTGGACTCCGGCGTATGGGGTGTCTCCATCCTCCCGCGTGAGCATCGCCCGGTCGCCCAGTGGCTCTCACGTCCCGGCCGACCGCTGGTCGGCCAGTTCGACCAGGTGCCGCACCACCGCGGCCGGCTCGGGATGGTGCTGATCGACGACGCGCTCGCTACCCTCGAATGCCGCACCACCGCGGTCCATCCGGCGGGTGACCATTCGATCGTTGTGGGGGAGGTCCTCAGCGTCGGCATCGCCGATCGGCCCGAGGATGCCCTGGTGTATTTCCGCAGTCAGTACGGGAGCCTTGCATGAGCCAGTCGTCCGAGCCCACGCCCACCCGGCCGATCCCGGCCAGGTCCATCCTGGCCGGGTCGGCCGCGACCGCGCCGCCGCC